>NZ_DCRI01000096.1:0-37246 GCF_002324975.1 Acinetobacter sp. UBA1496
ATAATAAATATAAATTAAATAATGAGATAAAATTAAAGAAAATTTAACACTCTTACGACAAATATTTCGTAAAAAGATCACAATTGAGATTTAATATTTTAACAACGGCCTAGATGGCCAATTTTAAGAAAAACAGGACAATTTCATGCGTCTCTTAGCACTTACCAATTTAATCCTTGCCAGTAGCCTCGCCACAGGCGCATTTGCAGCTCCTGCCGAATCTCTGAATTATAATGTTGTTAATCTTTCGGCAGAGGCCAGCCGTGAAATCTCAAATGATGAAATGCATGCTGTGCTTTATATTGAAAAATCCAACAAACAACCAGCTGAACTGGCCACTCAAATTAACCAGCTGATGAATCAGGCGATCGCCACAGCACGCAAATATCCAACTGTGAAAATCGAGACTGGGGCACAAAGTACTTACCCTATTTATGACAATGACAACCGTAAATTGAAAGAATGGCGTGGTCGTGCCCAAATTCGTCTGGAATCGAAAGATTTTAAAGCGACATCTCAACTGATTGCCGAATTACAACAGCACTTCCAGACCCAGTCGATTAACTTTAAAGTATCAGACGAAAAGCGTAAAAAAGTTGAAAGCGAACTGATAATTGAAGCCACCAAAAACTTCCAGCAACGCGCACAGGCACTCACGCAGACCTGGAACAAACCGAGTTATCAACTGGTGAACTTAAACCTGAATACTAACAATTATTCACCACAGCCAGTACCGCGTATGGCCATGATGAAATCTGCATCGGCTGATATGGCGGTTCCTGAGCAGGAAGTTGCGGCGGGTGAATCGCAAATGACCGTCAGCGCGAATGGGGCGATTCAGTTTAAATAAGACTTCATTATATTCCTCGGACTTTTAAGAACCACTCTTTTGAGTGGTTTTTTTATCATGTGAATATTCTCTGAAAAATCAATGCTACAAATTCATACAAACTCAGATATGAATTGAGCTTTGATCGGTTTAGAGTAACGGACATTTGTGTCAACCCTCTCTCCTCATGTCACTCGATCAATTGAACCTGTATCTGTTTCATCTTCTCAATGTACCTGACCAAGCCTCGATCTGGATGATTAACTATGCCAGTCTGATAGCGCATGATCTGGTGTATGTATTCCTGCTGATTTTTGCTATTGCCTGGCTGCGTGGTAGTCATGAAGTAAAAACCGGGATTATTAAAGCTGCAATCTTCACAGCAATTACCTTGTCGATTAGCGAGGTATTATCTACCGTTCTAAACACACCTCGCCCTTTTGTCATGGAAGTTGGCCGAACTTTGATTGAACATGCGCCTACAGGTTCATTCCCAAGCAACCACATGAGTATTTTCAGCGGGATTGCCTTTGCCTATTATTTCTCAGCACAACGTGATTTGGGACGAATCCTGCTCTGGACTGCTTGGCTGGTAGCCTGGTCACGGGTTTATGTGGGTGTACATTTTCCGATTGATATGGTGGGAGCATTCCTGATTGCTTTAGCAGTCAATCTTGCCGGCTTACCGCTCTGGTGGAAATATGAGAATAAAATCATGAGCTTTATTTTCAGTATTCATCAATTCCTGTTTAAGCCTTTTATTCGAATGGGATGGATTAAATAAACTTAATCCAAATGTCATAAAAAAATCCCGCTCGAAAGCGGGATTTTTTTATAGACCGAAGATTTAGTAAATCGCCATATGATTGCGGTGAATCATCTCTAAAGAACGTGCTTCACCCAAGACCTGATGCACTTTATCTGATGCCAGACCTTTGACAATTTCCGCTGAACGCGAACTGAAGTTGACACGTCCTACAGCAATACGGTGACCTTGTCGATCGACACATTCCACTACATCACCACGGTCAAAATGTCCTTCTACCGCTTTGACACCGACAGGCAACAAGCTACGGTGATTTTCTTTGATGGCTTTAACCGCACCATCATCAATCACCAAACGACCTGCAGTTTGCAGATGCGCTGCTAACCATTGCTGATGTGCAGTCATGCGATCATCATCAGTGATAAAAAGTGTACCCAACATTTCACCTGCCATTAGGCGCGATAAAACATTGTCGCTATCACCACTAGCGATCAGCGTTGGACAACCAGATTTTGCAGCCAGACGTGCAGCACGGACTTTGGTCAGCATACCGCCACGACCAAATTTTCCGCCGCCGCCTGCCATATCAAACAGGCTTTCATCCATGGCACGCACGGTATGAAACAGTTTGGCATCCGGATTAGAACGTGGATCCGAGTCAAACATGCCTTCCTGATCAGTCAGGATAATCAGCAGATCTGCATGAACTTGACCTGCGACCATCGCAGCTAAGGTATCGTTATCACCGAAACGGATTTCGTCAGTAGAAACCGTGTCATTTTCATTAATGACTGGAATCACATGCCAGTCAATCAGGTGTTGCAAAGCATCACAAGAGTTGAGATAGCGACGACGGTCTGCCAGATCATCATGAGTCAATAATACCTGAGCGGTTTGAATGCTGTGTTTTTCCAGCACACTTGACCAGGTCTGGATTAAACCCATTTGACCAATGGCAGCACAAGCCTGAAGACTGGGTAGATCGGTGGGTCGATTCTCAAGTTTCATTCGAACCATACCTTCAGCCACAGCTCCGGAAGAAACGAGAATAATCTCGTGTCCGGCATTGTATAGATCCGCGATTTGTCCCGCCCAGTGCGAGATGGCATCTAAATCTAAACCTTGCCCGTTTGCTGTGAGTAAAGATGATCCGATTTTAACAACGATTCGTTTACAACCCTTGAGCTGACGTTGCCCATCTACCACTTCTATCATCTTGTCCTCAGACTTATCTTTAAAAGATTAACGTACGTAATATACTTCTACGTCGCTGTCGTCATCATCTTCATCATCAAAGTCATCGCCACCCAGACGTTGAGCGCGACGCATTTCACGATAAGCTTCTTTCGCAGCAATCGTTTGTTCACGTGTTTCAGCTTCCAGCTGATCACGGAATGCTTTCATTTCTGCTGCATATTCTGGATCTTCAACTTCACGTTCGCGTTGCTGTTCGATTTGATCCATCAGGTAGTACACAACGTCTTTCGTCCCTTCTGCCGTTAAGCCAGAAGTTTTAAAGACAGGGCCTTCCCACTGTAATTCTTCAAGAATGTGGTTACACCATTCGTCACGAGTTTCTACAGCAAGCTGATCGACCTTGTTTAGAACCAATACCACTGGTAATTTTGAAAGCGTTGGGGAGAATTTTTGCAACTCATTCAAAATCGCTTTGGCATTGTAAGCTGGATCTGAACCGTCAATCGGTTGAACATCTACAATGTGAAGCAGAATACGGGTACGTGCCAAATGTTTCAGGAAGCGAATCCCGAGACCTGCACCTTCTGCCGCACCTTCGATCAGACCTGGAATATCCGCCATTACAAATGAACGGTGACGATCCGCATCCACTACACCCAGGTTAGGCACCATGGTTGTAAATGGATAATCCGCCACTTTTGGTTTTGCTGCGGAGACTGCACGAATAAAGGTTGATTTACCTGCGTTCGGCATACCGAGCAAGCCAACATCAGCCAGCACTTTCAGCTCAAGACGGATTTCACGGAATTCGCCTTTGGTACCATGCGTACATTTACGCGGAGAACGGTTGGTTGATGATTTGAAGTGGGTATTACCCAAACCACCTTGGCCGCCATGTGCCACTAATACTTTCTGGCCGTCTTCAACCAGATCTCCAATAATATCGCCAGATTCTGAATCGACGATAGTTGTTCCCACAGGAACTTTTAAAATAACTGATTCGCCACCACGACCAGCACAGTTTGCGCCAGCACCGTTTTTACCACGTTCAGCGCGAAATTTACGGGTATAACGATAATCTACAAGGGTACTCGTGTCGTCGTCAGCCTGAATATAAATGCTGCCGCCACGACCACCATCACCACCATCTGGACCACCAAATGGTACGAACTTTTCACGGCGAAAACTGGCTACGCCATTGCCACCGTCGCCAGCCTCTACGGTAATGACTGCTTCATCAACAAAGCGCATAATGCCAATCCTCTAAAAACTTTAAAAACCGCCTATTCTGCCATATTTTAAAGCATTTCTCGACTATATTTATTGGGCTTTCCATGAAGAAGACCCAATTTAAGATTATTTTATATTATTCAAGCAAAAAGCTGATACAGATTGACGATTTATCAAGAAATTATTGTGAGGAACTTATACAAAATAAAGATCAACAAAATATTTGTACTTGGCTTAGATTTGAGTTAGGTCTTTTCTTATAGTTGAAGTGATTTACTGCTTTAAGCTTAATTTTCTTGATTGTGTTTTACTCTTTGATTGAGTTGATTTTGAAAAAATAACTTATTTGTAATCCAAAAGAAAATTAGAAACTGTCTTATTAAGTTTTATAAAAAACAAGGTTGATGAGCTAATTTCTAAGCTCTTGATTCGATTTATTAGCTTCACCTACTGTCATATCAAGATCATTTTCATATTTTAAATAATTAGCTTTAAAGTAAGTATCATCATTACCATATGTTCCAATATGATCACAGAGTTCTTTTATACCCTTCATTCACCAACTCACATTCAGAATTAAAATTATTTACCAATGTCTTTAATTCTATATTTTCCTTTTGATACCGAACTATCATATCCAGATTCTTTTTGAGTGAAAACATTCGATTTTTCAATTTCAAAAAGATACTGGTTATTAAAAAGTTTTTCTCTATTTTCACTTAATTGCCATGATCTAAATTGATATTTCACGCTATTTGCTACATCTATCAAATGATTCTCTAATTCAAGCAAAGATGCATAATTATCTTTAGACATACTAGATAGAATTTCACTCCCTTTCTGCTCTCTCCAGCTTGTATAAGTCATTAATACGGCTATTGGAGCAAAGATTGCAGCTGACCAAAGTAAAAGATTAGTCGCTAAAGTGAGATCAACTTCTAAAAGTTGAAAGATCGCATAAATAGCGATGCATAAAGTTAGGATAATTGCGTACACTGCCAATAATCGAGCAACTAAATTTTCTGATTTATCCATTTATTGCTTCCCCAAAAGCAATTTAAGTTTTATTTAGCAACACGCTCTTTATTTTCCAAAATCTCTGGCAAACTCCGCTCTACCCAGCCAATCAAATAATTTATTTTTTCTGCCGCTTGCGAACCGGTAATGGTCAATTGATATTCCACTTTAGGGGGTACAACCGGATATACCGTTCTTAAAATAAAACCATCTTGTTCCAGCATTTTTAAGGTTTGTGCCAGCATCTTTTCACTGACCCCTTCAATTCGCTGTTTCAACTCACTAAAGCGATGTACGCCCTCACTTAAACAGCGCAATACCAGCACTGACCATTTATTGGTGAGATGTTCCAGTATTTCACGGGATGGACATTCATTAGATAGCACTTGTCCCAGTAATGGACTGATTGCATATTTGGTCATTAAAGAGTTCCTTTCTTGATCACAGTTTTTAGTTCTTACTTACTATTTTTAATGTACTTACCATTTGTAAGCTAACAGATTCAAATAGGCACATCAAGGTGAATTTTCCATCAATTAATGCAATGGTTTTATAAAGCTGATTTGCCGCCTTTATCTTCCACAATAAAAAAGAGCCTCAAAAGAGACTCTTTTTTAGATCACTTCTACAAATTATGCATTTGTTTCAGCAGGAACTTTTGGATAGCTTACGCCGCCCATTTGCTCAGCAATGCGAAGTACCTGGCAGCTATAACCTACTTCGTTATCATACCAAACGTAGCAAGTTAAACGGTTGCCTGAAGTGATTGTCGCTTGAGCGTCGAATACACCTGCAGTACGCGAACCGATAAAGTCAGAAGATACAACTTCAGTAGAGTTTGTATAACCGATTTGACCTTGAAGGTTAGAATTGATTGAGATTTGGCGAATGTATTCATTCACTTCATCACGATCAACTTCTTTATCTAAAGTCAGGTTCAGGATCGCAAGAGATACGTTTGGTGTAGGAACGCGTACAGAGTTACCAGTCAACTTGCCTTTCAGTGCAGGAAGTGCTTTCGCAACTGCTTTAGCAGCACCAGTTTCAGTGATGACCATGTTCAATGTTGCAGCACGGCCACGACGATCCGCTTTATGGTAGTTGTCGATCAGGTTCTGGTCGTTTGTGAACGAGTGAACTGTTTCAACGTGACCATTGATCACTGTGTATTTGTCGTTTAACACTTTCAATGTTGGAGTGATCGCATTGGTTGTACAGCTTGCAGCAGAGATGATTTGATCTTCATCAAGGATGTCAGCCTGGTTCACACCAAATACAACGTTCTTCATGTCACCTTTACCAGGTGCAGTCAGAATTACACGAGCAGCGCCTGGGCATTTAAGGTGTTGAGCAAGACCTTCAGCATCACGCCATTTACCAGTGTTATCGATCACTAATGCATTTTCGATACCGTATACAGTGTAATCCACTTCAGATGGATTAGATGCATAGATCACTTTGATGAACTGACCGTTTGCAATAATTGCTTCGTTTTCTTCATCTACAGAAATCGTACCCGCGAATGGACCATGGATTGAGTCACGACGTAATAAAGACGCACGTTTTTCAAGGTCACCGTCAGATGATTTACGAACTACGATTGCTTTCAGGTTCAAGCCACGGCCTAGACCTGACTGGCTGATCATCAAACGGGCAAGGATACGACCGATACGACCGAAACCGTAAAGAACAACGTCTTTACCTTCAACAGAAGTTGCATTGCCTTCAAGTGATTTCACAGCATCAGCAACGAATGCGTTAACATCACCACCTTTCGCTTTGAATTCAACAGCAAGTTTGCCTAGATCAATTTCAGCAGTACCGATGTTTTCCACTTTTGCCAATGCTTCAAGGATTGGGAAAGTGTCTACAACAGAAAGCTCAACGTCTAATACGCGAGTACGACGATGCGCTTTAAGGATCTGAATTACAGAACGGTTAATTAAAGAGCGACCATAAACTGTAGCTACGATATTTTTTTCACGATATAACTGACCTACTAGGGCAATCATACGTTCCGCAAGTTCTTCACGGTTTTTCCAACGACCTTGGTGCTCTGCATGGAGGGCAACGATAGTGTCTTTGCTCACAGATACGTCCTCTAATTAATTGTAAATCTAAGCATAAATTTCAAAACCCGATAATTGTAATGGAATTGGCCGCAAGTTTGAATCAAAAGCTGATTAACTCTGGCCGAAAATCCGATATATTCACTATAAATTTTGAAAATAATTGTAATTAGTCAGATGATTTTGCATTTAAAATTTGAAAGTTCCTCTATTCCCTGTAAAAACCAGATTTTTGTTAAATGTTGTTTATTCAGTCAAATTTATCATTCAAGAATCTAAACGTTTCTGATAACGCTCTAAATTTTGTGCTAGTGCCAATCGTCTTTTTCGTTGTTCAATAATGTGTAGTATACCTTCAATCACCAACAATACGACGGCCAGCCAGATCGGAAGATAAGTCAGCCATTCGCCAGCTTCAACCCGCTCCCCTAATGCCATAGACGCAAAAGCCAAAAGTACTGGTTCTAAATAGCTCAATAACCCAAAGATGACAAAAGGCAAATAGCGACTCGCCAGAATATAGCTTCCCAATCCTAACGCACTTAAAAAGCCTAGACCCAATACCGCAAAAATCAAATGCTGTGCATTAAGAATTAATTGCATGGAATCGCTATGAATAAAGCCCAGATAAATCGCGACAGGCAGAATGATGAAAAGGTCCCACCAGAAACCGCCCAAATGATCCGTCTGGAATTTACGGCGCATAAAGAAATACAGCGGATATGCCAGTGCTACATACACCGTTTCCCACGCGATCGAACCGATCCTCCAGATTTCATGTCCTACACCTAATATGGCCAGTGCGACTGCTGCCATTTGCCAGCGTGACAACTTCTCTTTATAGAGCACACATCCGACCAAGACCATGACTAAAGGCAACAGGAAATATCCCAGGGATACCTGTAAACCGCGGCCATTAATTGGTCCCCATAAAAAGAGCCACAACTGTGTCGTACATAACAGGGAACTGATGATCAACCAGATCAGAAAAGCAGGCTGTTTGAGAATGCGTTTAAAAATATGAGTGATATGAATCAAATCGCCTGACCACCACATGAACGCAGTCAAAAATGGAATGGTCGCCAGCATCCGCCAAGCAAAGGTCTGTTCACTGTCTAAAGGCTGCAACAATGGCGTGAATATATAAAGAACACCAAATACCACTGATGCCAATACCGATAATGCAATACCTTTATACATGCTTCAAACCCAAGATCATTCCAGCACATTATAACGATTAGTCTAAAATAAAGCTTGAAGATTCATCTGACCAAAGGTAATAGCAAGGCAAAATATATAATTCAAAAAAGAAATGGATTAAAAAAAAACCATGCCGAAGCAGGGTTTTTTATACATAACCAGATTGACCTTTTATTTTCTTGCCTGTTGGGTCTGTTTGGTATGTATCACATCACTCAAATCATAACCCACAGATTGCGCATATTGCAGGTATTCATTCACCACGTTCTGATCAAGTTGAGGATCACGTGACAATACCCACATATATTTACGTTTAGGCTCGCCTACCAGTACGGTTTGATAATTATCATCCAGTTTCAATACCCAATAATCGCCACGGCCCACTGGCAACCAGCGAATAAACTCTGGTAAGAAACTTACTTTGAGCTTGGTGTTATAAGGTGCATTCTGAATGTATGCCTCACCCACTGATTGGGTCACCTGACCATTTTTCTGGATACAGCGGTTATCTACATTAACGTTACCATTTTCATTTAATGTATACGTCGCTGTAACATCGCGATCACACTTGTTCTGGAATGTAAGTGGTTTACGAGCCACTTCATACCAGGTGCCCAAATAACGGTCCAGTTCAACTTTCTCTACAGTGGGTAAAGAATCGTTCTTGGCATAAGCCATAGTTGCAGCCCCGAGTCCAAGTAGAACTGCACCACCCACTGCAATTTTTGCAAGTTTCAATCCCGCATGAGGGAGATTATTTTTAGTTGTCATACGATACCTATTTGATCAGGACAAAATTTTCAACATGAATATTTCGTACTTACAATAGCGACATCCGCAGACATACTTTGTAGCATTGTGTTAGGTTTGTGATTGATTTTACGTAATTTAAATCTGTAATTTACACACAGACCTAACTTAACATCTGCGCTTTTAAACGTAAAATTTCATCCCGTATACGTGCAGCCTGCTCAAATTGTAACTCTTTTGAAGCCTTGAGCATTTCTTTCTCCAGTTTATTGATATGCTTCGCGAACATCTTTGGATCGGCCATGATATGGCGTTCATCTGCACTGATCGCACGGGCCTGATCCGAAGCTTTCAGCTCAATAGTTTCATCATCTAGCACTTCACCCGTATCAATTTCCTTAATCACCTGACGTACTGCACTACGTGGTGTAATACCATGCTCTTCATTGAACTGAATCTGTTTGGCACGACGGCGTTCAGTCTCATCAATGGCTTTTTGCATTGAATCAGTGATGCGATCTGCATATAAAATCGCTTTACCTTTCAAGTTACGCGCTGCACGACCAATGGTCTGGATCAATGAACGCTCTGAACGCAGAAAACCTTCTTTATCCGCATCCAGGATTGCAACCAGTGAAACTTCTGGCATATCCAGACCTTCACGCAGCAGGTTAATGCCGACCAGAACATCATACACACCGGTACGTAGCTCATGAATAATCTTCACACGCTCAACGGTATCAATATCGGAATGCAAATAGGCAACCTTGATTCCATATTCTTTTAAATAGGATGTCAGGTCTTCTGCCATGCGCTTGGTCAAGGTCGTCACCAGCACACGCTCATTCATTTCCTTACGGATATTGATTTCAGACAGTACATCATCGACCTGAGTCAGGACTGGACGGATTTCAATTTCCGGATCAATCAGACCGGTTGGACGAACCACCTGCTCGACCACCTGTTCAGATTTTTCCAGTTCATATCTTGCAGGTGTGGCACTGACGTACACGGTCGTCGGTACAATACGTTCCCATTCCTCAAATTTCATCGGACGGTTATCCAGCGCACTTGGCAAGCGAAAACCATAATTCACCAGATTTTCTTTACGGGAACGGTCACCTTTGTACATGGCTCCAATTTGTGGAACAGTCACGTGCGATTCATCAATAATCAGCAAGGCATCATCAGGTACATAATCAAAAAGCGTCGGCGGTGCTTCGCCTGCCGGACGACCCGATAAATGACGTGAATAGTTTTCGATCCCGTTGGTATAACCGAGCTGCTGCATCATTTCCAGATCATAACGGGTACGCTGCTCGATCCGCTGAGCTTCCAGCAACTTGTCATTTTCACGGAAAAAGACCAGACGTTCTTTTAACTCATCTCGAATCGTTTCAATCGCGCGAGCCAGATTGTCTTTAGGTGTTACATAGTGACTTTTAGGATAGATCGTGACACGCGGCACTTTACGGATCATTTTCCCGGTTAAAGGATCAAACCAGCGAATGGAGTCGACTTCATCATCAAACAGTTCAATCCGGATGGCATCCTGATCCGATTCGGCTGGGAAAATATCAATGATCTCACCACGGATACGATAGGTACCACGCAGGAATTCCAGTTCATTACGTGAATACTGCATTTCGACCAGACGACGGATAATATCATCACGACCAATGCGATCCCCTTCCACCACATGCAGCAGCATGCTCATATAAGCATTCGGATCACCCAGACCATAAATTGCAGACACCGAAGCAACAATAATCGCGTCACGTCGTTCTAAAAGTGCACGAGTGGCCGAAAGACGCATCTGGTCAATGTGGTCATTAATCGCCGCATCTTTCTCGATAAAGGTATCTGAAGATGGCACATAGGCTTCTGGCTGATAGTAGTCATAATAACTGACGAAATATTCAACCGCATTATTCGGGAAAAATGCTTTAAATTCGCCATAAAGCTGTGCAGCCAGCGTTTTGTTATGGGCCATGACAATAGTCGGACGCTGGGTACGGGCGATGACATTGGCCATAGTATAGGTTTTACCTGAACCGGTAACCCCCAGCAAAAGCTGATCGTGATAGCCTTTTTCTATACCCTTGACCAGCTTTTCAATGGCCTGTGGCTGATCGCCAGCAGGTTGATAATTAGTCACCAGTTCAAAGGGTTGTTTATCACTCATAGCTTTAATAATTTCACTGCGGATATCGACTCAATTTATTATGGGGGTAAAATTGAATTACTCAATCCCTATCCAGGTTTCTGTTTAGTAAAATAAATCGAGTGAAATATTATGCTTTCGTAGCCTAAAACCATTTTAGTTCTAATCTTTTCTATCAAAATTGAATCAGTATAAGTTTTGATTCGGTTCCTTACCTTATTCTGGCTTATTCAATATTTAGCCAAAATTTCTGTATAAAGTTCTGCTTTATCTGATGATGTAATAAAAATTAATTTCACCTTGACCCTTATAGCGTTCAAAGGCAACATGAAGCTAATCAGGACATCGAATAAAAAAGCCATGACTTACCATTATCACGATGAAAGTATTGTTAAATCTCTGCCAGAAAATACGGTATTTGTTTTCGGAAGCAACTTGGCTGGACAACATGCCGGAGGTGCAGCTCGAACAGCTTATGAGCATTTTGGGGCGGTTATGGGGGTTGGTCGTGGCTGGGCAGGTCAAAGTTATGCCATTCCGACTATGAATGAGCATTTGCAACAGATGCCTCTCTCACAGATCCAGCACTATATTGATGACTTCAAGATTTACACCAAGAACCATCCTAAAATTAAATATTTTATTACTTCGGTTGGTTGTGGCATTGCAGGCTATAAAGTTGAAGAAATTGCTCCTATGTTCAAAGGCATTTCCCACAATGTCATTTTTCCACAATCTTTCCGGCCTTTTGTAGAAAAAGCGCTTCCAAATATTACGTCGCAATTCCTGCATACCATCTTCCGGGATTCAGTGATTTTTACTCCGGCGACAGATGAGCTGATTGATGTTCTGGCACTGACCGATAATGAAAAGAGTCTGGCCAAGATTCTGCTCAATACTCAGATTTATCCGGTCGATAGCAATGGTCGTGATCGTGTATTCGAGATTGAAGATATTCTGCATAACCTGAATGGCAAGATTTTTGACTTTCAGAATAATTCTGAAGGTTCCATGCTGTTTGGTGCCGTAATTCTGGCGCTACTGGAACTTTATAATATCAATGAAAAAGACTTTATTGATGTCTGGAAAGGCGATCGTGAGATTGCCCCGCCAAAACCTGAAAATAAGGCGCGTAAAACAGTTCGCTAAGAAAATCTCAAATTTTACTCATAAAAAAGCCATGAACTTCATGGCTTTTTTATTTATTAACGTTTGCCCATTGAACGGCGTGTACCACGAGGTGGCATCCAGGTCCGATCAGCATAACGTTGCGGTTTAGGTCGCAGATGTTCCAGAACTTCATCTGAAGCAGATTGTTCTGCCTGTTTTAATGGAAACGGTAAATTAACCAGTGGCTTTTTCTTGGGAGAATTTTGGGAGCTCATGCGCAATACTCAATAATTTATGCGGCTATTGTACAAAAAAACTCTATCTGCAGTGTACCATCGGTTAGTTAAATTTATTAAAGCTTTTTCTAGTAAGTTTTAAGCGGAAAATTTGCTGATTTCTTGTATATATCACGTCCGGAACAGAAAGCTTAAATCATTATTTAAAACTTAGATTAATGATAAAAATGTTACCCACTTATTATTCTATTACTTCAATAAAATTGAAAATTTTATAAAAATTAACATCCTATTTATCTTCACTATTCATGATAATTTTTACATAAAAATATATTTTATTAATACAATTTATACAAATTTTGGCATTTTTTACTTTCTGTTAACTTTTTACTACTCGTTCTGTAACTGTGTAAATTGGTGAGATTTAACTAAATTGTCCAATAGAAAAAAAAATAACTAGCACGGACAAGGAGTCCTCTGAACAATGAAGACAATCATGGTATGCATGGCAGGTCTAGCCACACTACCCCTGCTTGCACATGCAGAATCCCCATATTTCAGCCTACAGGATGGCGATGGCTTTAAGCGATTTTCCGTTTCAGTTGGTGCACTGCATGTCATGCCACAAGGAAAAGCTCAGCCTTTTCAAGTTAATACTGCTGTAAAAAATGGTGAAGTTGCCAGAAATGGTACTATTCAAGTCGATACTGTATTGAATAACTTGAATTCTAATGTTGACCAAGAGGGTCTTGCAGCAGCATTAGAATTTCTGGGTTTTTTTACCGGTGGTGAATTAGGTAGTGGACTCAGCGGTAGTTCACGAATTCAAGGGTTGGAGGAGTGGAATAATCCGGGCACCGGTCTGGAAGCAGATGATGTCACTACCCTTGGGATTTTAAGTAATTACTTTTTTACCGATCACGTATCACTTGAAATGAAAGCCGGCATTCCACCCAAAGTGGACTTACAAGGCAAAGGAAAAATTTATGCTCCTTTCGCTGCGATCGCTACACCTCAAATCGGTAGTTTGCCTTTAGAATTTCTAAATATCGATCTGCAAAATGATATTTTTATTACTGATTTAGAAGCTCATGGTCCTGCAGCGTCAGCACGTGCTTGGACGCCTGCCTTTGAATTACAATATCATTTTGGAAAAACCGGAGTTAATAAGTTTCGCCCTTATGTCGGCTTAGGGATAATGTACGCTTACTTTAATGAATTGGAGATTAACCCGCGTACTGAACAGGATTTGATTGCAGCCGGTCATATGATTGCCAATATCAAAGAAGGCAATGCCGGAGCTTCACTGGAAGGTAAACCGAGCAATGCCAATCCTACAGTAGATCTTGAAGCAACCGATGCATTCGCTCCGATAGCCACCGTCGGTTTCACCTATGATTTTAATCATACTTGGTTCGCGGTAGGTTCTGTATCTTATGCTCATCTGAAAAATGAAACCACTATTACTGTTTCTGATGATAGTTTGGGTGAATTAATTACCTCCAAAGCCGATATTGAAGTCAATCCAATTCTGGCCTATGCAGGATTCGGGATGCGTTTCTAATCAATTACAATTTCTATTCAAACCTCAAAATTCCAGAACAACGGCTACGGCCGTTGTTTTATTTTCTGACGTTCTATACAGCTATAAAAAAAATTTATCGTTTGATTAATTTTTATTTTATCGCCTCTCTAGGTTGAATCGAATACTATACCTATCAACTTTATATGCATGAATGACTTATGGCTGACAGTCAATTTTCCAGAACCCTGATTTTTATGCTGATTGGCGCTGCCATTATTCTGGCCTTATCTTTGGGGATTCGTCATGCATTTGGCCTGTATCTGGTGCCAATGAGTGAAGAATTTGGCTGGGGTCATAATGTCTTTAGTTTAGCCATTGCCATGCAGAACCTGATCTGGGGTGCTGTTCAGCCCATTACTGGTGCCTTCGCTGACAAATATGGCAGCAAGATTGTCGTTGCCGTTGGCGGTGCCTTATATGCGCTTGGTCTGTTATTGATGGCTGTCAGTTCAACCGGATTACTATTGAATCTCAGCGTCGGACTGATTTTAGGTCTGGCTTTGTCTGCGACTTCTTTCCCGGTTTTATTGTCTGCGGTTGGACGAGCTGCACCACCTGAAAAACGCAGTCTGGCAATGGGGATTGCCAGTGCAGCAGGCTCCTTCGGCCAGTTTATTATGCTGCCTTCAACGCTGTTACTTTTACAGAATGTCGGCTGGTCAGCAGCACTTGTTGTCAGCGCAATTTTAATCGCTTTGATTGTACCTTTGGCTTGGATGCTAAAAGCCCCGATGTATGTCGATCCGAATGCGACTCCTACACCGAATAAAGTTTCACTAAGCTTTAAAGAGATTTTAGTGGTAGTCAAAAACCATAAGCCATTCTGGTTTCTGGCGATGGGCTTTTTTGTCTGTGGCTTTCAGGTGGTCTTTATCGGGATTCACCTGCCGGGTTATCTGATTGATCATGGGTTCAATGCTACAACTGGCACGATTTTCCTGGCGCTGGTGGGCCTGTTTAATGTTGTCGGTACCTATACGGCTGGCTGGCTCGGTGGAAAGTATTCCAAACCACGTCTGCTAATGGGCTTATACGGTCTGCGCGGGATTGCGATTATCGCCTTTCTGATGCTGCCTTTAAGCACCTGGACGGTCTATGCGTTTGGTGTCATCATGGGATTATTATGGCTTTCTACCGTACCGCTCACCAATGGTATTGTTGCCAATATGTTTGGCGTGAAATATCTGACCATGCTCAGCGGGATTGTATTCTTTACCCATCAGGTCGGTTCATTCTTTGGCGGCTGGCTCGGCGGTGTAAACCATGACATGAGTGGTAACTATAATGCAGTATGGATGCTGTCGATTGCCTTAAGTATTTTTGGCGTACTGGTGCACTTATGGGTAAATGAGGAGCAAATTGTACATGACTGATTCCACTTTTCTGCTCAAGCTTTCCATTGCGGTAGCGATGGTACTTCTCCTCGCTATTTCTCTATTGCTCTGGAGCCAGACTCCAGAACTGTTTGAGTACTTTAACCAGGCTTTTTGCGCACACTGATTGTCAAATATTTGACATTTTTCAGCAGCTTTAGGACTTTGTTTTGCCATATTAATTAAAAGATTTCAATTCAATCATTTAGATATTTTTATCCGAATTTTCATAAGTTTAGCAATTCTTGTGATTTTATTTTTGCTCTGGATTTTTTTAGATTTTCTACAACAAGAAAATTCAGAGACTTTCCAATGACAAGCTTGACCCAACTTTCACAAGCCATTCACGATGCACCACGCTGGCATCAGCAAGATCAGTTCCAGAATACTGATGAAATTAAAATTGTTCCGCAGGCAGATCAAGCGCTAGGCGCAGTGGTTTATGGCCTCGATGCCCGCAAAGCCCAATCTGGTGAAATCATCCTGCGTCTGAAGCAAGCTCTGGCCGAACACTTGATCCTGATCTTTAGAAACCAAAGTCTGGATGATCTACAGTATCTTGCCTTTGCCACCTATTTCGGTTCAATCTTCCGTCCAGATGCTGACACGCCAGTGCTAGCTTCTAAAACCGATACGGGCCCCCCATCTGATGTCGTACCAGTTTCCAATGCAGTCGGTCAAGGGGATTACACCGGCCATGGTGAACTTGCACCGCATGCCGATCACCAGTGGACACCCCTACCAGTTACAGCTCATTACCTATAATCCATTTGTGCGCTTCCAAAGCAATAAAGGTGGTAATGCTTATGCGGGTAATATGCCAAGGTATCGCTTTAAAGATGAGCCAATTTTAGGTCACGCCTACCCGCACCCACTGGTACGTACCCATCCTGAATCTGGCGTAAAGCGCTTTGGTTAAATACCCATACCGAAGTTGAGCTGGTGAATTATGACGATCAGGCAGGCAGTGAACTGATTGCAAAATTACGTGAACATGTCTTAAAACCTGAATTCGCTTATGAGCACAATTGGGAAGCAGGCGATATCGTGTTCTGGGATAATCAGGTTACTCTACATTCACGCCGTCCTTTCCCCGCTGATCAACGCCGTTTATTAAAACGGATCAGCTTGGCAGGTAGTCGTCCATTTTAATCTCCATAAAAATATAATAAAGAGAAAGGTTATTTAAGCCTTCGACAATAACGACTCATCATGTAGATTTTCCGCCATTGAGGAATGACCACCTCAATGGTTTTATTTTTAAATCTTCAATCATCCTATTTTGGCAATATCAGGAGAGATGCTTTGAATTAAATTTTTTAGAAATACAGCTTTTAACAAAATCGGTAATTAGATTACTTTTTCTCACTCAAACTGCCTAGTGTATTTTTCCTTTTCTGCTTAGCGTATTAAAAAACAAGCGATTGCTATAGCTGCAAAAAGGAGAAGAAAATGAACGAGATTCAATTTTCAGATTGTGTCCGCGCATGTATGACTTGCTCGCTGGCCTGTACCAACTGTGCCAGTGCCTGCCTGAAAGAAGAAGATTTAGAAATGATGCGGGAATGTATTCAGCGCTGTCTGGACTGTGCTGATCTGTGTCAGCTCTGCGCCCGCATGCAACAAAAGCAATCTCCATTTATGAAAGAGATTTGCGAGCTATGTGCTAAAGCTTGCGATTATTGTGTAGAAGAATGTGGCCATCATGAGGATGATCATTGCCAGCAATGTGCAGAAGCTTGCCGTCGCTGTGCTGAAGAATGCCGCAAAATGGCAGCTTAATTTCCAGCATTACTGGCTAGATTGAACTTTTTCAATTTAGAAAATAAAAAACCCGCAAATCGAACTTGCGGGTTTTTCTTATTATTTAAGATTTTAGGTATCTGTAATTTTGGAAAATTCTGCTTTAAACTCAGTTTTTTTAGCTCTTATATCATCAATTTTATAAGCAAACTTTTTAACCCATAAAGATGTAAGTAAAGGCACGATAATTGCTGAAATAACTACGCAGGCTGCAATTAAAGTAGTTGCTGCTGGTGCCACAACCTCAAATTGTGGGGCTACCTGAGCAATAAGCATTGGTGTAGCGGCTGCAGAACCTGCTGTACTAGATGCTGCTATTCCTGCTGTACCATTACCTTTGGCCAAAAATATATCTGCTGGTATTAAAAAGAGAGCCGAAATCAAGACAACAGTAACACCTAGAATAATTCCAGGTAATCCAGTTTCTAGAATTAGTCCAAAATTAATACTATTACCCAGAGCAAAACCAAAAAATGGAATCATTACTTTCGCTGCAGGAGCAAAAAAGTCTCTCATTTTTTCATCTAGATTGCCTAATAAGAAACCACACAAAAATGGTAGAACCACTCCTACTAGAGCGGCAGGATGAAAAGAAGCAACACCAGCTGAACCTAAAATAAGCATAGTAAATAAAGGGCCAGACTCAATTCCAATGAGTGCGCCTGCTGCTGCCTCTTCTTTAGTTCCATATTCTGACGTTAATGAAGAGTAAAGACCAGCATTGGTCATATCAAATGCAACCACTATAGCTAAAATAGAAAAACCCGCAAATAGCGGAGTATTCAACATTTCATCTGGCTGCATGAGAGAACCTAAAACTAGAGCTAACATCCAGGCAATAAATAATTTTGCACCGATAACGGCTCCTGCTTTTCTGACGACAGTGGCAGTAGCACGAACATTAATAGAAGCCCCTAAGCAGAAAGTCCAGACTCCTAAAATTGGTACAGCCCCTGTAATAATTCCCTTAGTAAATGAACCAAAATATTCAGCAGTATCTGGTGCAAATGTATGAATTGTTGCACCAATTAAAAGTGGAATTAGCATCATTCCACCAGGTACTTTATCTATAAATTTTTTAATTTCCATTTTAAAAACTCCCTCGAATTCCATCCTGAAGAGTTATGGTTTTGATAAAGCAATACTGATCTTAATTATTTTGAAACTATTTTTTAAAATAGAAAGATATTTATTGCGGCTGTGGAGATCAAAACCATTACTCTTATTGAGCAATTTCCTTTTTACATTTGTGCACCGATCATCCAAGGTACAAATTCTTCTCCACCAATTCCTAACGCTTCACTTTTACTTTTCTCACCCGAGGCTACACGAATAAACATTTCAAAAATTTCTTGACCTTTTTCTGCCACATTTGATGTTCCGTCCATAATATTTCCACAATTAATATCCATATCATCTAGCATCCGATCATACATAGCAGTATTCGTTGCAATTTTGATTGAGGGTGAAGGTTTAGCACCAAAACAAGAACCACGTCCTGTCGTGAAGGCAACTAAATTTGCCCCACCGGCAATTTGGCCAGTAGCTCCCATAGGGTCATAACCTGGTGCATCCATGAATACCAAGCCTTGTGTGTCAATAGTTTCCGCATAACGATACACACCTTTTAATGGTGTTGAACCACTTTTTGCTACCGCACCCAGTGACTTCTCTAGAATAGTAGTAAGACCGCCCGCCTTATTTCCAGGAGTAGGATTATTATCAATACTACCTTTTTCACGATCAGCATAAGCTTCCCAAGAATGAATCAACTCTACTAATTTATGACCTACTTCATTATTCACCGCCCGACGTGTTAATAGATGTTCTGCACCGTAAATTTCTGGAGTTTCCGATAAGATTGCTGTACCGCCATGTGCAACCAAATGATCAACAGCTACACCTAGGGCAGGATTAGCAGTAATTCCAGAGTATCCATCGGAGCCACCGCACTGCAGAGCGACACATAAATGAGATAATGGTAGCGGCTCTCGGCTCACTTGATTTGCTTCAGGTAAAATTTCTTGCACTAACGCAATCGCCTTATCAATAGTTTTTTGTGTCCCCCCTTCTTCCTGCATAACCAGTGATTTTATTTTACTAGCATATGCTGGATTTTTTGATTGAAGAAGTGGTTTCAACTGATTGGCTTCACACCCTAATCCTATGATTACTACCGCTGCAAAGTTAGGATGCTCCATATAACCTGCAATAGTACGACGTAATTGCTTGAGCCCTTCACCATGATGATCAATACAACAACCAAAACTATGTGATAATGCTACTACGCCATCTACGTTAGGATAATTGTCTATGATTTCTGGGTGGTCAAAATACTGAGCAACTTTTTTTACCACTGTTGCTGAACAGTTGACTGTACTGATTACTCCCACATAATTCCGAGTAGCTACACGTCCATCTGCACGTTTAATTCCTAAAAAATTTCGAGGCTGCAGCGCAGTTGCTATTGGAATTACATTTTCTCCAAACGCGTAGTCACGATCAAAATCAGCTATGGCCAAATTTTGTATATGAACATGCTGACCCGCTAGAATATTCTGGGTAGCAAAACCAATAATCTGACCATAACGTAATACAGCTTCACCTTTGAAAATATCTTTTAGTGCGACTTTATGGGCAGCAGGGATATCTTCTAAAGTAGCAATCTCTTCTGTAATCGGTGTGCGTGATATCAAAGGGCTTTTGGCAATTGCAATATTATCATTCGGATGCAATTGAAGAATATAAGATGTGTTCACTGTTTGCTTCCTTTCTAGTAGCTGGCTGAGTCCATAATGTCTTTATATTTTGCTAGTGCTATCAGATATTAAAATGTCTGATTGAATTCATCATAGTCTTTTTATTTTTGACAATCTGTGATATTTAAAAGACACATTGTTGAATAGGATTGGACAATTTATGCCAGGAAGGATTCCTCCTCTTCATCTTATTTATGCTTTTGAAGCTGTAGTTAGGCATTCATCATTTTCCAAAGCAGCTGATGAACTTAATGTTACCCGTAGTACAATTTCACATCGGATTCAGACCTTAGAAAAATTACTTAATACTGTTTTATTTGAGCGAACTACACGCAAGTTAAATTTAAGTGCTACAGGTGCATCCTATTATCAGTCAGTAAAAAAAGCCCTACATTCACTAGATAGTCTTAATAAAATTAACTCGAATAACCCTCATCAAAAAACAGTTACGCTATCGTCTCCTCCTACTTTCGCAAATATTTATTTACTTCCTCGTTTAAAAGACTTTTTAGAACAGTATCCAGATATTGAGATTGCTATAGAAATTGCAAAATCACAGCTTGATTATGAAATTAGCAAAGTTGATTTTGATATTAGATATGGAACTGGAATCTACCCTGGTATGCAAAGTTATCAGATTAGCCGAGATACTATTTTCCCAGTTGCATCGCCTTATTATGTAAAAATAAAGAATATTCGTTCACCTAGGGATCTTAAAAACTGTGACCTTTTAAGGAGCTATTTAGAGCCTTGGTCACCTTGGTTTACGCAAGCACATTTAGAATGGAAAGAACCTATACAAGGACATCGCTTTGAAGATTTATCTTTACTTTATCATGCAGCACAAAATAACTGGGGTATAGCGTTAGCTAGAGAATCACTAGTAAATAAACTCATTAATCAAGGATCACTCGTACAACTATTTGATATTACAGCGCAGCCTCAATTTCAATATTATGCAATTGTAGACCCGAGGAAAAACATATCTGATGAAGCCCAACTGTTTATTCAGTGGTTATGCCAAAATTATGATAAATAAAAAACCCGCAAATTGAGCTTGCGGGTTTTTGATCTAACCTGAATAAATCAAATTAGAATAAACGGTTCATACCATTCAAGGTTGCCACACGATAGGCTTCCGCCATCGTTGGATAGTTGAATGTAGTTTCCACAAAATACTTGATCGTATTGTTCGGGCTGTTCATGACCGCTTGACCAATGTGGATAATCTCCGAAGCATTATTACCGAAACAATGCACACCTAGAACTTCCAGCGTATCGCGGTGGAACAGGATTTTTAATTCACCAACCGTATCACCGGTAATCTGCGCACGCGCCAGATGACGGAAAGAAGCCTGACCCACTTCATACGGGATTTTTTCTTCAGTCAGCTGCTGCTCAGTTTTACCGATCGAAGAAATTTCTGGAATGGTATAAATACCAGTCGGAATATCAGTTACGGGTGCAACGTCTTGCTCACCGCTCATGTTGGCACCTGCGCAACGACCTTGGTCATAGGCAGCAGAAGCCAATGATGGCCAGCCAATCACGTCACCTGCAGCATAGATATTTTCGACTTCAGTCTGATACTGTTCATTCACGGTTAATTGACCGCGGCTGTTTGGTTTCAGGCCAATATTTTCAAGGCCTAAACCGTCAGTATTCCCTGAACGGCCGTTACACCACAGAATAGCGTCTGCCTTAATTTTCTTGCCGCTTTGTGTATGCAGAACGACATAATCATCAGAAGTTTCAAGGAAGTCGATCTGTTCATTATGACGGATCAATACACCCTGTTCGCGTAAGTGATAAGACAGCGCATCGGAGATTTCATCATCCAGATAGCTCAGCAGTTTTGGTTGGGTGTTGATCAGGTCAACCTTATGTCCCAATCCAATAAAGATTGATGCATATTCACAGCCAATCACACCTGCACCATAAATAATGATTTTTTGGATCGAGAAATCCAGATCCAGAATTTTGTCTGAATCAAATACACGTGGATGATTGAAATCAAGAATCTCTGGACGGTATGGACGTGAACCCGTCGCAATCACCAGTTGCTGGAACATAATGGTTTCTTTTATGCCATCTGGTGTAAATACAAAGATCGTATTTTCGTCTTGAATGTAAGCACGACCATGATAGATATCAATCTTGTTACGGTCATAAAAACGTGAGTGAGTATCCACCTGCTGCTGAATCACTTTATGTGCATTGCGCAGTACCTGTTTCATAGTGAATTGTTTCCATTCACCTACTTTTTGAAACATTGGATCACGTTGATAACGGATGATGCTGGATACCGTTTGACGCAATGCCTTACTTGGAATCGTACCTACGTGTGTACAGTTACCACCCAGCTGTTCACGCATATCTACAATTGCAACACGCTTACCAGATTTGGCAAGTTTCATTGCCGCGCCTTCGCCCGCAGGGCCTGAACCTAGAACTACCGCATCGTACTTAACGAAAGTTCCACTAACGACCTCTTTTTTACGTGGCATTCAACGCTCCTTAAAATTAAAAAATTTTGCTTTAATCTACGCTATATTATGACGTAATTGCTACCAATTTGGTGTATTTAACTTACATATATTGTGTGATAAGAACATTTTTTAAATGAATAATCCTTTTCGCCCTATTTCACCCGAGTTTCGTTATAATTAAAAAAGTGTTAACTTTGATTTATCTCCCTCCTTCAAAACAGTGGAAAAGTTATATATGTCTGAAAACCGTAAACCTGAACAGGGTATCAAACTTCGCGGCGCAGAAAAGGTCGCCCGTATTCCTGTAAAAGTTGTTCCTACGGTTGAAACGCCACGTAAGCCGGACTGGATCCGCGTGAAAATGGCCGCTCCCGAGGAAGTTCAGCGTATTAAAACTACACTTCGTCAGCAAAAACTGCATACCGTATGTGAAGAAGCTGCCTGTCCGAACCTGCCTGAATGTTTTGGTGGGGGTACAGCAACCTTTATGATTATGGGTGATATTTGCACGCGTCGCTGTCCATTCTGTGATGTGGCACATGGTCGTCCAAACGCGCTTGATCCGGATGAACCGCGTCATATGGCAGAAACGATTGCCAACCTAGGTCTGAAATATGCAGTCATCACTTCAGTAGACCGTGATGACCTATTGGATGGCGGTGCACAGCATTTTGTAGACTGTATTAAAGAAGCTCGTGCTTTGAGTCCAAAGACTTTGCTAGAAATTCTGGTACCTGATTTCCGTGGTCGTATGGACATCGCTTTACGCATCATGACTGAATGTCCACCAGACGTGTTTAACCACAACATTGAAACTGTGCCACGTCTGTATAAAGCCATGCGTCCAGGTTCTGATTATCAGCACTCTTTAAATCTGTTGAAAATGTTTAAAGATTATTGCCCAGAAATTCCAACCAAATGTGGTTTGATGGTCGGTATCGGTGAAACTGAAGAAGAAGTTCTCGCTCTGTTAGACGACCTGAAAGCACATGACGTGGATTATGTAACGATTGGCCAGTATCTACAGCCATCTAAACAGCATGCGCCAATCGACCGTTTTGTAACGCCAGAAGAATTCGAACGTTATGCAGAACATGGCCGTAAGCTTGGCTTTAAGAATATCTGGTCAGCACCGATGGTACGTTCAAGTTACTTTGCGGATCGTCAATACTATGGTGAACCGGTTCCAGAAGTACGCCGTAAAGTTGATCCAGCAAAAAAAATCGCTGTACAGGCAATTGAAGCTTAAAATGACTTAGATCAAAGCCCTCTCAAGTAGAGGGCTTTTTTATACCTAACTAAATTTATATTTGTTCACTTTTTAATTATTTTATCTACCCTCTCTTGGAGATTAAGTTATTACTTATCTTCACATTTCTTTGCGTGTTCTCACTTGAAGACTGCGCATTTTTCAAACAATCTCAAAAACAGATAAAACACTTCAATATATCGTTGAAATATTTAATAACGATTGTTCTCACAAGAACAATTGTGAATTTGCCAATTGCTTAAGCGATGTAAAAAAATTGATCAAGTCTTATGAAGACACCTTAGGGAGATCGGCAGCATCACAATTGTATGACCCTGGAGAAATATAACAATGCTATTTATTTTCGCCGTACTTCTTCTCATTGCCAGTTTATGGGCGATTTTCTTTTTTCAACTCTCCCGTACCACTGGTACAATTACCCTGATTGTCATGTCAGTGGTTTGTGCCTTTATCAGTCCTTGGTCACTGATTCTGGGCATTCCTTTGATCCTGATCAGTCTGGTCGTCATGATCGAACCTTTGCGCATGTCTTTCATTTCCAGGCCAGCCTATAAAGCTTTAGCGGATGCCATGCCGAGCATTAGCCCGACAGAACGCGAGGCTCTTGATTCCGGCACCAGCTGGTGGGAAAAAGAACTCTTTATGGGTGCGCCGAACTGGGAAACCTTTAATAGCTATCCCTATCCAAAACTTTCCGTTGAGGAACAGGCATTCTTGGATAACGAAGTCGAAACGCTCTGTAGTATGCTGGATGAATGGGAAATTCATGAGAAGAAAATGCTGCCTGAACATATCTGGCAATATATTAAAGATAACGGTTTCTTGGGACTAATTATTCCCAAAGAATACGGCGGTCGTGCCTTTAGTTCCTTTGCTCAGAGCCGAGTGATGAGCAAAATTTCTTCACGCTCTCTCACTGCTGCTGTGAGCTGTATGGTGCCTAACTCTCTCGGGCCGGGTGAGTTGTTACTACATTATGGTACCGATGAGCAAAAAGATCGTTATTTACCCGGTCTGGCTAAAGGTGAAGAAATCCCATGTTTTGGTCTGACCAGTCCTGAGGCCGGTTCAGATGCCGGTGCAATTCCAGATACCGGTGTGGTCTGCTATGGACAGTTTGAAGGTCAGGAAGTTCTCGGTTTGAGAATGAATTTTTCTAAACGCTGGATTACCTTAGCACCGATTGCCACTGTCGTCGGTCTGGCTTTTAAAATGTATGACCCTGATCATCTACTCGGTGATAAAACAGATTATGGGATTACTTGTGCCCTGCTACCGGCCAATCATGAAGGGGTAAAAGTCGGTCCACGACATAATCCTGGCTCCCCTTTTATGAATGGTACGGTTGAAGGTAAGGATGTATTTATTCCTTTAGACTGGATCATTGGTGGTGTGAAAAATGCCGGTAAAGGCTGGCGCATGCTAATGGAATGTCTAGCGGTTGGTCGTGGTATTTCCCTACCGGCTTTATCTACCTCTAGTGCCGAAATGACTTACCTGAATGTCAGTGCATTCTCGCGAATCCGTCAGCAATTCAAGATTTCGGTGGGTAAATTTGAAGGCGTACAGGAAGCCAATAGCGAAATTGCCAGTGATGCCTATATGCTGGAAGCATTCCGTTATTTAGTGACTTGTGGCTTGAATCAAGGTGGTAAGCCGGCAGTCATGACCGCGATTGCCAAATACTACGCCACTGAGACCATGCGTAAAATCGTCAATCATGGTATGGATGTCGTGGGTGGTCGCGCCATTCAGATGGGGCCTCGTAACTTTTTGGCCTTAAACTATCAAGCCATTCCAGTATCAATTACAGTTGAAGGCGCCAATATTCTGAGCCGTTCATTGATGATCTTTGGTCAAGGTTCGATGCGTTGCCATCCTTATCTGTATGAAGAATTACAGCTTCTGCAAGCTGAAGACCCGAAAGCCGCTCTGAATCCATTCGATACTATGTTGTTTAAGCATCTGGGTTATACCTTTAACCGGACTGCCCGCTCTTTTGCCTATGCTTTTAGCGGGGGTTCAAGTGCTGCGCCACAAAGTGCGGTTGATTTTACCCGTCCTTATTACAAGATTATCAACCGGCTCAGTGCCAACTTTGCCCTGACTGCAGATATGTGTTTAGGTTTATTAGCAGGTGATATTAAACGCAAGGAAATGCTTTCTGGCCGTCTGGCTGATATTCATGCCCATTTGTTTATTGCGACGGCAATTCTGAAATTTTTTGAACATAGTAAAAAAACTGAAGCTGAACGTCTGCATGCACAATTGGCAATTGAGAAATCTTTATATACCGCTCAGGAAGCGTTTTATGACCTGTTTGCGAACTTCCCGGTGGGTGTTGCTGCTGGCATGGTCAAACTCATCTGTTTCCCATTTGGCCGACCTGTCGCGAAACCATCTGACCGACTTAAACAGGAAGTCGCAAATGTCATGATGGAAGATAACACTTTCCGGCAGGTACTGAAAAAGCATGTTTTCTATAGCACGGCGGAAGATGATGTGAATGGTCGTATGGAATCAACCTTCACCATGTTATTGGAGATTGAGCAGCTTTGGGATCGCTTTAAGAAAGCCGAAAACAAAGGTCAATTTAAGGGACTCAGTTTTGCTGATCATGTGGCTGACGCGCATGGACAAGGCTTTATTAATGAAGAAGAAGCCAATAAGTTACTGCACTATAATGCGCGTCGCTATGACAGCATGTTGACTGATGTCTTCGATTTGCATTTACAGGAAGTATTGGAGCTGGAAAATCCTCATATTTCGAAAGCAGATGCAACAGGTACTGATACCTCAGTTCAAAGTGCACCTTCACATTCAACCAGCCCTTAGATAAATTTCTTATCTCAATCGAATCTTGCTTTCCAAAGTGAAGTTATTTCTTGACTTCACTTTGGATATCTCAAGTGGCTATTCAGCCACTTTTTTACGACTATTGCACGATGGTATTTAAGAGATAAAACGTTAAGCTACACCCATAATAAAATTGAGGGTCAATGATGTCACAACAAGATTATGAAAATGGCTTGAAAGTCCGTACTGAAGTGATGGGTGCAAGTTTTGTAAAACGTGCCCAGGACAATACGGTTCCTTTTACTCAGCCTTTGCAGGACTGGATTAATGAACATGCCTGGGGTTCAACCTGGCAACGTGAAGGGGTTTTACCACGTAAATACCGTTCTTTAATTACCATTGCTTTTCTTACCGCGCAAAAAAGCCCGACTGAATTGAAAGGCCATGTTCGTGGCGCTTTGAATAATGGTGCAACAGTTGAAGAAATTCAAGAAGTGCTACTGCATAGCCTGCCTTACTGCGGTGCTCCAGCTACTCAGGAAGCCTTCCGTGCAGCGCTTGAAGTGATTCAGGAATATCAGACAAATCAGCAGAATTAAGAACTGCCTAGGCTATTTAACTGGCTTATCAATAATAAAGCCGGGAATTAAAATTCCCGGCTTTTTAAATTTTAAACTGATATATCTATAGCTATAACGTCTTTAACACTGTCTTTAATATTGTTTGAAAAGATTATCCTCTTAATTCAATTTGAGTCCGCTGTTCCAGTCCTTGCACCGCAGCGGAGAAATCCAGCTGACTGGCCTGTGGTTTGGCAATCTGCTGAAACTCTTGCTGAACCAAAGACATTACTGATAAATCCAGTTGCTGTTGCTGTACCAACTCCAAGGCAATGCCAATATCTTTCTGTAATAGATCCAGTGCAAAGGTCTTATTAAATTCACGGCTTAGTACACGCTGTGCCATGATATTTTCCGACATGCTGCTTTTACCACTGGAATGATTAATACAGTTTAGTGCACTGCTTAAATCAACACCATGCCCTTTCAGTACAGTCAGCCCTTCAGCCAATGCCCATAAGTGAGTCGCCATTAAGGTATTATTCACAGCTTTTACCGCAAAGCCAGAACCGCTTTCTCCCACATATTCAATCAGGCCAGCAAAGGCATCAATAATCGGTTTGGCTCGTTCAAAGGCTTGTTCATTGCCACCCACCATCACAGTTAAAGTGCCTTTTTCTGCGCCAATGGTTTGACCAGAAACCGGAGCATCCAGATAATAACTTCCCTGCTGCTCCAATTGTTGTGCCAGTTTTTGGGCCGATTCTGGTACACCGCTGGTACAGTCAATCCAGATTGCACCTGACTTGGGTGGATGTGCAGCGATTAGATTTTCGACATCCTGACTGGTCGGCAAACAGGAAAAGATAAAGTCGGCTTGAACCGCCTGCTCAATACGGACAGCCTGAGTGGCGAACAGTGTGGCATGCTCTACAGCTTTCTGTTCAATCCGGTTCCAGACCCAAACCGGGTGTCCGAGTTTTGGCAAATGGGAAGCCATATGCCAGCCCATTGCGCCAAGTCCTAAAAATGCAATTGTATGACTCAAAAAACACTCCTTATATTTAAGCAACCGGTTTCACTTCAATGTCCGTTGCGGTTGATGCAGCTACAGGCGATTCTTTATCTTCACCACGATTCAGGAACAGATTGAGTAAAATTGCAGCCAGAGTCGCAGTACCAATTCCACCTAAATCAAAGCTACCAATCTGCAAGCTATAGTTCCCTGTGCCCATGATCAGACAGACTGCACCAATAATCAGCGTACTGTTCTTGGTAAAATCAACACGGTTATCCACCCAGATTTTCGCACCAGCCACAGTAATCAGACCAAATACGACAATCGATGCACCACCCAACAAGGCCACAGGAATCGTACTGATTACCGCACCAAATTTCGGTGAAAGCCCGAGCAAGATAGCGAATATCCCGGCGAAGACAAACACAGTGGTTGTATACACTTTGGTCACTGCCATAACACCGATATTTTCAGCATAGGTGGTCATTCCCGTACCTCCCACAGAAGCTGATAATGAAGTACACACCCCATCAGCAAAGAAACCGCGTCCCATATACGGCGACAGATTTTTACCGGTCATTGCGGATACCGCTTTAAAGTGCCCCAGATTTTCCGCAACCAGAATAATGGCCACCGGTGCAATCATCAGCATGGCATTCATTTCAAAGACTGGACTCTGGAAAGTCGGCAGACCAAACCATGCCGCTTCGCTGACTTTACTGAAATCAATCGCAGGTCCAAAGCCCATAATATTGGTGAAAAGAAAATAAAGCAGGTAGGAAGATAATAAGCCCAATAACAATAACAGACGGCGTACCATTCCGCGGGTAAACACGGCAATCACACTGATACAGAGAATGGTGATTAATGCCATCCAGGAATCAAACGGGTTGGCAGATACACTTTTGATCGCGACTGGTGCGAGATGCAAACCGATAATCATCACGATGACGCCCGTGACCACAGGGGGCATCAGCTTTTCAATCCAGGCTGTGCCAGTTTTCATGACCAGCAAACCAATCAAGGCATAAACAATACCACAGGCAATGGTCCCACCAAGTGCGAGTGCAATATTGGGATTCGCGCCTACTCCTGAATAGCCGGTAACCGCTACCACGGCACCAATGAATGCAAAACTCGACCCCAGATAACTTGGCAATCGACCGCCCGTAATCAGGAAAAATAAAATGGTGCCAATCCCGGTAATAAAAATTGTGAGATTGGGATCAAACCCCATTAATAAGGGTGCCAGCACGGTTGCGCCAAACATGGCAAACACATGCTGTAACCCGAGAATAATACTTTTCCCAGCCGGCAGATATTCATCTGTTTGCACGGGTGTGGTATCGAGATTGCCTTGGTAAGGCTTAAATTTTGGAAACCATGTTTCTTTTTCTTGCATCGGCTTCCCCTCCTTGATTAGGATTGAATTGAATTAGCACATTTTGTGTGGCTCACAGTAAGAACGATTGAAGTACATCAGCGCATTGCCTTGACGCTGGCACATGGCTTTCACCTCACAGAACAGCACGTCATGACTGCCTACGGATAAACATTGGACCACCTCGCAGTCAAAACTGACTAAGGCATCCTCAAGTACAGGTGACTGGGTCACCAAGGTTTTCCAGTTCCCCTGACTGAAACGCTCTGCCATTGGTGTTTTTCCACCAAACAGATTGGAGAGATGTTGTTGATGTGATGCCAAGGTATTCACACACAACACCTGATTCTTTTTAAAGGTTTCATAGACTGAAGCAGAACGGTTCAGGCACACCAGCAACGTTGGTGGTGTATCAGTCACACTGCATACGGCGGATGCGGTAAATCCAGCCATGCCTGAACAACCTTGTGTAGTAATGACATTCACTGCCGCCCCCAGATTAGACATGCCTTGGCGGAAAATCTGCTGATCGACCTGAGTAAATATTTCAGCTGCGTTTTCCGTCTTTACCACCTTATTTAATGCACTGTTTTCTGCAACTGTCTCTGTGATGATTTTAGATAATTTGGCATTCATGCTGTTCTCCCGACCCCAAGTCAATATTCAGTTTTAGACTTGGGGCATCTAGTAATGAGATTGAATCAGGTGGATCGGCTTATACATGGGCAATCGAAGCAATTTCGACTAGCGCATCAGGTTTGACCAAACCTGTCTGTACGCAATACCGTGCCGGCTTATCTCCCGGGAAATACTCTGCATACACTGCATTAATCGCAGCATAATCTGCCCAGTCTTTGACAAAGACATGGTTAAACGTTACGTCATCCATGCTGCCACCGGCTTCTTCAATGACACGCTTGATGCTTTCCAGAATATGACGGGTCTGTGCTGCGGCATCACCGACATGCACTACATTATTATTTTCATCAAAGGCCAATGTACCGGACACATAGACAATATTGTCGGCCTTGGTTGCCGGTACATACGGTGCGAGTGGTTTCGATGTTCCTGCTGGAATAATGATTTCTTTAGGCATACTTTTTTTCCTTAATCCTGATCTTTAATTCTTTATGCGCTTACAGCTAATTTAGTTTCTTTTAGTGACTCACTTTCTTTTTGAAAGGTCTCAATAAAATTTGCGGTATCGGATACCCAGCCAAAGAAGGTCTTGATGTTATACAGACTGGCTTCATGCGCTTCAACAGGACCTGCCTGATGGCAGGCATCGGCAAGTGCGACACCAAAATACTCTAGGAAAAAACCATCACGTAGCGTCGATTCCACGCAGACATTGGTGGCAATCCCGACAAAGACCAGATTGTGAATACCACGCACACGCAACATGCTATCCAGCGCGGTATTAAAGAAACCGCTATAACGTGGCTTTTCAATGACCAGGTCCTGTGGCAATGGCTTTAACTCATCAATCAGTTCAAAATCCCAACCGCCTTTTGCTAATAATTTCCCGTGTAATTCAGGATGTTTACGCATGGTCTTTAAGGCATTTGATTTATGAAAATTTGGAGAATCGGTTCCACCCGCTTCCTTATATTCTGCATCCCAGCCATTTTTGAAATAAATCACCTGAATACCGGCTGCATGCGCTGCATCGACTGCCTTTTTAATATTTTCAACCACTGGCTTGGTTTTCGAGACATCAAACCCCGCCAGATCCAGATAGCCACCCTGCGAGGTATAGGCATTTTGCATATCAATCACAATCAAGGCTGTCTGTTCTGGTGCAAGACGAATCGCTTCGGGTTCAGCTTTAAGCGTTTTTCCTGTGCCGAGTTTTTCAGTAAAACCGGCTGTTACGACTGATTCACTCATGCGCTTTTCTCCAGAACCGGTGCTGCACTTTCAATGACAATATGCTCACGACATTTCATCAGTGGCTGGATTTTTTGACCGAAATCTTCAACTCCTTGAATAAAATCATCAAAAGTCAGTAGCACACCTTCGGTACCCTTGATCTCGCCAATTTCATCCAACATTCTTGCCACATTTTCATAAGAGCCTACCAAGGTACCCATGTTGATATTCACTGGAGATACACTCGAAGCCATTTGACGGATATTGGTATCTGTACCCGAGGTGGTGTCTTTACCGCCCTGATTCATGAGCCAGTTAATCGCTTCCATATCGGCGCCATCGTTATAGTGCTGCCATTTTGCTTGCGCTTCTTCATCGGTCTCAGCTGCAATCACCATAAACAGCACATAAGTCTGTACATCACGGCCAGTCACATCCGTTTTTTCTTTTAGACGGTCATTAATTTCTGCATAAGCTGTTGGAGTATTCAGGCCTTTACCAAATACGAAGTTGTAGTCGGCATATTGTGCAGAAAACTCTAAACCTGCATCAGACTGACCTGCACAGATAATTTTCATATCTGCTTGTGGACGTGGGCTCACACGACAGTCTTCCATCTGGAAATGTTCACCTTTAAAGTCTGATTTACCAGTCGCCCAAAGTTCACGCAGAATTTGTACATATTCAGACAGATATTCATAGCGTTTACCAAAATAGTCATTACCTGGCCACATACCCATTTGGGTATATTCAGGTGGTTGCCAGCCGGTCACGACATTCAGACCAAAACGACCATTTGAAATCGAATCAATGGTAGATGCCATGCGCGCGACAATTGCAGGTGGCATCACCAGAGTTGCGGCAGTTGCGAAAATTTTAATTTTGCTGGTGACAGCTGCAAGACCCGCCATCAGGGTAAATGTTTCCAGGTTATGTTCCCAGAATTCAGTCTTGCCGCCAAAGCCACGCAGCTTGATCATAGAAAGTGCGAAATCGAAACCATAGTGCTCAGCGCGCTGTACGATTTGTTTGTTTAACTCAAAAGTCGGCATGTACTGCGGTGCATTTTCAGAGAGTAACCAGCCATTATTTCCGATTGGACAGAAGACACCTATTTTCATTTTCACACCTCATCATTTTTAACACTTATTCAAAATTCTAATTCCACTTCGGGAATTTTATTTACAAGATAAACATTGCAAAGCGTGTGCCAACTATATTTAATTTATAAATATCATACATTTAATATTTTATTTTTTGAATTTTTAGTAAAATATATATTTTTACCTATGAGTCAATTTTGAACATACTGTTTCATTCAAGTGCACTCCTAGCAATTTGTGCATTTGCAGTTCATGCATCAATTCGAAGTAAAAACCATGCTGATGCTACAAAAATGATTGATTAGAGAAAATAAAAAACCAGACAGGAGGTCTGGCTTTTAAAAAATCTTCAAACTAAGTGGAAATCAGGAAGGAAAGGATCAGCTGATTGACCTGATCCGTTTTGGTCACGGTAGATGCATGTGCACCTGTATCAAGCAAACTGAGGTAACTATGCGGCAGGCATTGTTGTAATTGCTGTGACCGTTGATAAGGCACCAGAAAATCATCCTGATTGGCAATCAGATGGATTGGAACATCTTTTAATACTTGCTGATGCTCTTCGTTTAGTTTAAAAGCCTGCACGGCTTGTAGGCGGGCCAGAACATTTTGGATCGGTGGAAAGTCTAAGAGCTGCCTATTTTCTGCTTCAGTTAACTGATCAATATGTGTCGAGATCCACTGCGGCGGATAAAGAAATAAAGCCTGTGCCCGCACATAAGCCTCTGGTCCGCTATTCACTAATAAGGAAGTTCGTGCCTCGAAACATTTCTGAGTATGAGCATCCAGCTCTCCCCAGGCATTTAACATGGTCAGACTGAGCAGCTTAAACTTTCTTTCAGCCTGATAGGTCGCTAGTTGCATGCCGATATGTCCGCCCAATGCATGCCCGATGAAATGAAACTCTCGAATGCCATCATTGATCAATAAATCCAGAATCTGGCCGGCCATATGGTCGATCGAATAAGACGTGGGCAATAGCTCAGAATCTGAATGACAGCCTTCCTGATCATAAGTGACTACATGAAAATGCTGCTGTAAAACTCTAATTTGAGGATTCCAGAAACTGGCATGCCCACCCAGTCCGGATGAAAGTACCACATAAGGTGCATCTGCCTGTGCTGCAGGATGAATAAATAAAGACATAAATTTCTCATAGTTTCGTTATGAGGTAAATGCAGCAAAATATATGCCTGAACAGGATTTTTTTTGAACAATTGATAAAATTATAGCCAGTAGACATTAAAGCTATAATAAAATTCCTGCACCTCAAAGCGTACGTTATAACCAAGCTCAGTCAATTCCGCCGAAAGACCACGAATTTCTTCCAAGGGCAAATGTTTGGGAAATACCGTTAGCACAGCGGTATTGCCCAGTCGGGCATTATCTTCAATCAGTTGAGCCAAGCAAGGCTTGTACATTTCAATATTTAAATTAGCCACGTTCGATAAAATTTTGGCCTGATCTGCAGTCATAAAACTCATTGTTCTTCACTCTTTTTGATTTTTATTCAATGAAGTTAAATGATTTAATTCACATAAAATATTTTTGTTTTGTATCTAATTAAATAAATCATGCATAAGAAAATCCCTCACATGGAGGGATTTTTTTAGAAAAAATTACTGACCTGGTAAAGGAATATATTGTGAAGAACTGCTTTGCGTTTTACGTTCACTAATCACCACATCTAGTGTCATGGTTTTTCCAGCGCGCTCTACTTCAATCTGAACGGTACTGTTTGGTGGCTGTAAAGCGACAAAATTAATCAGATGTGAGGCAGAAGTAATCACTTCATTATTTACTTTGATAATTTTATCACCACGCTGGATACCCGCTTTTGCTGCTGGTCCATTTTCTAGCACTTCAGCGACCACTACACCTGATTCTTTAGGTTGCAGTACATCATTACGTTCTGTCGGCAACAGACTGATACCCAGCCAGCCACGAACGACACGGCCATCTTTCAGGATTGCATTCATCACCTGTTGACAGATTTTAGCTGGAATCGCGAAACCAATCCCCAGTGAGCCACCTGTTTGCGAGAAGATTGCTGTATTCACCCCGATCAGGTTACCGGCAACATCAATCAATGCACCACCCGAGTTGCCCGGGTTAATTGCAGCATCTGTCTGAATAAAGTCTTCATAAGTATTGATGCCCAGATCAGAACGGCCTGTCGCAGAAATAATCCCCTGAGTCACGGTTTGACCGACACCAAACGGGTTACCAATAGCCAGAACAACATCACCGACTTCATTGCCACTCAGCTTGAATGGCAAAACTGGTAATTGTTCAAGTTCGATCTTGATTACAGCCAAATCCGTATCCGGGTCTGTACCCACGACTTTGGCTTCGGCACGACGTCCATCATGCAAAGCCACTACAATCTGGTCTGCCTGTGCAATCACGTGGTTATTGGTCAGGATATAACCATCAGGACGTACAATTACACCTGAACCTAAACTATTTTCATTTGGACTTTGACCAAACTGGTCTGGTAACTGATCACCGAAAAATTCACGGAAGACTGGATCTGTCAGTAAAGGATGCGCCTGCTGTTTTACTTTTTGTGTGGTAAAGATATTTACCACCGCAGGTGCTGCGACTTTCACTGCGGCACTATAGGAGACAACGCCTCCAGAACGCGAAGTATCGATCAACGGTTCTACTTTTTCAGCAGGCATTTTTACGCCATCCGGCGCAATCGGTGATTTAGGTTTCTGCAGCTGCTGCCACCCCAAAAAACCGATAATGACTAAAATCAGTAACACCCAAGGTAACCATGTAAAGGTACGGCGCACTTTGCTATCCTCTAAAATATTTTAATTCGTTGATGACTAAGTAATTTGTATCCTATTCTAATGCCAAATACATAACTAAACACAAAAAAATCCACAGAGATTTGTGCTGCTTTAGTTACAATTGGACATATGAATAAGAATTGGCAAGTTCATAAACTGACAGGAATTTTATGGCGAATTTAAACGATATTATCCGCTGGTGCGATCAGACTTTGGCATCTTCCGAATTTAAGGACTATGCACCGAATGGCTTACAGATCGAAGGCCGCGCTGAAGTCAATAAAATTTTATGTGCCGTTACTGCTTCCCAAACTGCGATCGAAGCTGTGATTGAACAAGGTGCCGATTTGTTACTGGTTCACCATGGTTATTTCTGGAAAGGTGAAGCCTACCCGATTACCGGGATGCGTGGTAAACGAATTAAAAGCCTGATCCAAAATGATATTTCGCTTGTTGGTTATCACCTGCCTTTAGATAGCCATCCAACTCTGGGAAATAATATTGCGATTGCAGACCTGCTGGAACTGGAAAACCTGGAACAGCTTGATCCGAGTGAGCGCCGTCCAATTGGGAATATTGGTTATTTAAAACAGGCCATGACGCCAGAAGGATTCAAGGCCTATGTATCAGAAAGACTGGGCTATGATGCGTTGCATTTACCTGCCGAAAAAAGCCTGATTCAAAAAGTCGGTTTCTGTACTGGTGGTGCACAGGATTATATTCATAAAGCAGCGGCACAAGACTGTGATGCTTATATTTCTGGCGAAGTCAGTGAGCGTACTTTTTATGATGCTCAGGAACTGGATGTGCATTATTATGCCTGCGGCCACCACGCCACTGAAAAATATGGTGTACAACGTCTGGCTAAAGCTATTTCAGAACAATTTAATATTGAGTATAGTTATTTCGAATTAAACAATCCGATTTAATTTCGATTGGCAAGTAGATGAGTGGCTTTATCTTTAAATTTTCAGGCTTTATTCTGTATTGTTATTTATACACAGTCCCATTTTTGCCTAAGAATCTATTACAATAACGCCACTTATTGTCAAAACCCAGCAAAATGCAAGGAATTGAAAACATGACAACCATTACTTTACCACCATTACCATACGACTACGACGCTCTTGCTCCACACATCAGCAAAGAAACTTTAGAATACCACCACGACAAACACCACAATACTTATGTGGTTAACCTGAACAACCTGATCGCTGGTACTGAGCTTGAAGGCAAAACTCTAGAAGAAATCATCAAAGCAACTGCTGGTGATTCATCTAAAGCAGGTGTATTTAACAACGCTGCACAAGTATGGAACCACACATTCTACTGGAACTGCTTGACTAAAAACGGTGGCGGTAAAGCAACTGGCGCTTTGGCTGCAAAAATTGACGAAGCTTTCGGCTCTTACGAAAAATTCGCTGAAGAGTTCGCAACTGCTGCTGCAACTCAGTTCGGTTCAGGTTGGGCTTGGTTAGTTGCTGATGAAGTAAACGGTAACCTGTCTATCCTTAAAACTTCAAATGCTGACACTCCAATGGCACACGGTAAAATTGCTGTGTTGACAATCGATGTTTGGGAACACGCTTACTACATCGACTACCGTAACGCTCGTCCTAAATACATCTCTACTTTCCTAGAAAGCCTGGTGAACTGGGATTACGCAAACGCGAAATATGCTGGTCAACCTGCTGGTGTTGAGAAATAATTTTTATTTCCAGCTTAAAAAAATCACCCTTTATGGGTGATTTTTTTATTTTTAGGTCTGAGATGCATATTAAAAAAGCAAATGATTCATTTCTTTACAGGAATTGATTGACGGTCTTTGTTTTCCTGCCTAAAATGCGCATCAGATTCTCCAATAGCTC
>NZ_DCRI01000096.1:37449-37755 GCF_002324975.1 Acinetobacter sp. UBA1496
GGTGGGAGAGCCAAGATTCTAAAAAAACCCACTCACTGCGAAGTGGGTTTTTTTATGCCGGTATTTTTCGGATTAAATATCTATATGAGTCTTGTTTGTAGTTTTAGCGACTCGCAACCATGGCAGAGAATAATCACGCACCCCCTCTACCTTTAATCTGGGTTACATAAACATAACATTTTGAACTACAATCATTTTTGATTATTTTTAAAACACTTGATTCAGTTTTTTCAGCTTTTTTATAAAAGTGCCTTGACCCCTTTTTAAATCTCTCTATAATCGCTTGCAGATTCTCCAATAGCTCAG
>NZ_DCRI01000096.1:38028-42461 GCF_002324975.1 Acinetobacter sp. UBA1496
GGTGGGAGAGCCAAGATTCTGAAAAACCCACTCATTGCGAAGTGGGTTTTTTTATTCTTTTCTCTTTTATGATCCGTGTTTGATTTGAGTCAGTTTATATTCTTTGTGATTGGCTGTCTGGCAAGCTTTGCCTTAATTTGCCTGCTCTTCCCTCATCTGTTTACCCGCCAGAAGAAATTCTATCCCAAGCGTGTCATTACAGCTTTCGAAAGCAAGATGTTTACTCGCCTGAAAGATGCTTTTCCGCATCATCACATTCTGGCACAGGTCGCATTTAGTGCTTTGATTACGCATGACAATATGAAAATGCGCAGCAAGTTTAACCGCAAGGTGACCGATTTTGTGGTGATGGACCGGGAATATAATGTGGTGGCGATTATAGAACTGGATGACCCCACCCATATTGGCAAGGAACAGGAAGATGCGGAACGCGATGCAATGCTGATTGCTGCCGGCTATACAGTCGTCCGCTACACTGAAATTCCAACGATCCGGCAGCTACAAAGAGATTTAAGATAAATAGTTTAATGAGAGGAATTCGTTTCAGCTTCGGAAGCAGCTTGGGTTGCTTTAGCCTCCTGCTCTGCCTTTGATTTTTCAGCCGCTTCGCGCGCTTCAATCCGGGCAATCATATCTGCCTGTTGCTGCTTATATTTTTCCTGATTTTTTGCATCGCTATTAACTGCCAGAAATGCCATCGTCACTAAAAAAATCGGCACACATAAAGCCAGGGTTCCAAAGATAAGCAGTTTTTTAATACTGCGGGGTTTTGTCTGTTCCGACATAACAAGCCTATACTGATAACCTATAATCCTGAGTCACTATAACAAACTTAAATGATTGCTCAAGGCCTAGCCTTACAAGGAATAGAAAAGGAGCCGAAGCTCCTTTTAGGATTAAGGACTGACAGAAATACCTGAAGGCATATAGGTATTGATGAAGGTCAGCAGCTGGGTTCTGCTTTGTACAATAGCCTCGGTATGTGATGCGTCTTGTACCGGTACAAAAGTCACTGTGGTTCCCATATCTTTCAAGCCTTGTTGTAAAGTATTTGTCACTGGATATGGAACAGCCATATCTGCAGTACCTTGAATGATCATCACAGGAACATTAATTTTTTCAGTTGCAGGCTGATTATTCTCAAGGAACTTTTCAACCGACGAATTATTCTGGAAGTTTTCTACTAATCCTGGATAGTCTACAACCGTTTTTTCCGGATTATTCACCAGATAATCATCAATATCTTGCACATATTCAGTAATCAATGGCCCTAAACAAAGTCCATTTTCTCCAGTCGTGCCTTCCGCCTTTTCAGCCACAATCCCTGCACGGCTTGAAAATATATTGCGATAGTTAAAGCCTGGTTCATAAGCTTTAATCCCGACAGCAACATAAGCCGCATAAGCCAGTAATTCTGCATAGACTGCTTTCGCAGCATTATCTTGCCCAGCCTCAACCAAGGCACTAAGCGCTTGCGGTGCTACTTCACTGATAATATAACCCAGACTTGAAGCCGGAGCTGCTGCAACTGCTGCCTTATAATTTGGATCTTCATCGGCAAACTGGGCTGTGGCAAGTGATGCGTGCCCTCCCTGGGATTGTCCCACTGAGACCCAGGCACCATTAAATCGATTTCCCTGTTGTTCCTTAAAGGCTCTTACTGCATAGATAGCCGATTGTGCCGCACTTTTTAAATTTAAATAAGGATGGATCCCCCGAGTACCTAATCCTTCATAATCGGGTGCAACAATCACATATCCCTTTGCAAGCAAGCTGCTGGCCAATCCTCTAAAATTATTATTCAGCTGGTTATTACTTGGTGCACAAGAATCACCGCTACCCACCGTGCCATGTTCCCAAACCACCACCCGCCATCCGTCTTGAGGTTGAGGTGTATTTGGATAAAACACCGTGGCTGTCGCTTCAGCCCGCTCACCATTTACGTTTGGCATATTATAGCGTATGACTTGAATATCCGAAGCTTCAGGCAAGGTATCCTCATCATAAGATTGTTGACTTAAAAATACCCTTTCCTGTGGTCGGAACGAATCATTATCATCGTCATTACACGCAGTCATGAACAATGACATGGAACATACCAGTGCCAGACAGGTTTTTTTGAAACCGTTTTTCACTACATTATTCATATTCTAATCCCTTATTGTTGTTTATGATTTTCATGAAGAATCTTGAATTAAGCATAAAAAAAAGCACCCTTATAGGATGCTTTTGTTATGAGTCGACAAGGTGCATTTACAGAAGCGCGGCAAAGATTCCAAGGAAAATCATTAGCCCCACCCAGCGGTTATGACGGAAGGCCCAGAAACAGCGCTGCGGGTCCTTATCTCGAGTTTTTGACCATTGATAAATAAAATCAATTGCGACTGCGAGCAGACCCATCAAGCCAAATGGAATCAGCAAATCCTCAATCCATAATGCTGCGCCAATCAAGACCAGACTTAAAGCCTGTAAGGTACTAATGATCTGAATATCATGCTGACCAAACAAAATGGCTGTGGATTTCACGCCAATCTTTAAATCATATTCACGATCGGTAATTGCATACTGCGTGTCATAGGCCACGGTCCAAGCCAGATTGCCAAAATAGAGAAGCCAACAAGTTAAATCTGGCGTCTGCCCGACGGCAGTATAGGCCATTGGAATTGACCAGGAAAATGCAGCTCCCAAAAATACCTGCGGCAAATGGGTATAGCGTTTCATAAACGGATAAATGAACGCTAAAAACAAGGCTCCAAAGGACCAGTAAAAGGTTTCAATCGGCAGGAAAAATAACAGGCAGGCACTGGCTACGACGAGCACCAGAAAGACCATCACTGCTTCTTTAGCACTAATAATACCGGTGGCTAAGGGACGGGTTTTGGTACGCTCGACATACGCATCCACTTTACGGTCGGCAAAGTCATTAATGGCACAGCCCGCTGCGCGCATAAAAATTACACCTAGAATCATCAGCACTAGAATACTGAGATCAGGAATTCCTTTTGCTGCGACCCATAGCGCCCACATGGTCGGCCAGAAGACCAGCTCTGTGCCAATTGGCTTATCAAAACGACAAAGATAATAATAGGCGCTCAGACGTTCACGCCAGCTAATTGCTTGTACAGTTGCCATATCAAGTTAAGCCTGTTGATTTTGTATAAAGTGTTCAAATGCCGGTAAAAATGTTTCTTGTACGATAAATTTACAACCATGCCAAGTATAGCAGCTCTGGCGGGTCCAGCCCTCTTCCAGATAAATCACACGCCGTTCACACTGTGGATTGGTACGCTGGAATAATAGGCAGCCAATCGGCTTCGATCCAATATGCTGGAATATCCGCGCACGTTTTTGCAGGCTTAAAATTGGAAATATACTTTTTGCTTTGACCCATGGCTGCTCTTCACAGCCATATAAATAGCTTTCCCGTACCCAAGACGTATGCTGATGTGGCATCTGCATCCAACGGGCATCCACAAATTCCAGACGCTGAAAATGTTCCTGCTGTGGTTCTACCCGGAACTGACCACCAGCCAGATCTGTTAACTGCTGCGTCAATGATCCTGAGGCATACAGCCACTCTCGAAGTGCTGTAGGCATCTGCTGTCTATTCGGATTTTTAAATTTTACACTCACAATGTTATCAACTTCACGATTAGGCATTATCTGTCTTGGCAATCACTTCATATTTTCCACTTGGCAGCTTTTTCAAAATCATGCCATCTGTGGTGAGATAAAAACTTTGGGGGTAGTCATAGTCCAGAGCCAGTTCAGGATGACGTAACGCCACAAACTCAACCTGTTTATAACCTTCAGGTGTACGCGCAACTTCTACATAGGTCACTTCAGAAAAATTCAGTTTAAAGCCTTTACTATGATCCTGAGGATCAATCCAGGGAAAAAAGCCGGTATGTCTTTTACGTTGTGCCATAACTTCATATCTTTGATCAATAACAGCATCATACAAAAAAACCCGCACAAAGGCGGGTTTTTTTACAGTGAAATTCAGATCAGAATTACAGGCTGTAGTACATGTCGAATTCAACTGGGTGAGTAGTCGTATTCAGACGACGTACATCTTCAGTCTTAAGTTCGATATAGGCATCAAGCATTTCTTTAGTGAACACGCCACCTTTAAGCAGGTAGTCATGATCTTCTTTAAGAGATTCAAGTGCCATTTCAAGGCTGTGCGCCACTGTAGGGATTTTCGCTTCTTCTTCAGGAGGAAGATCGTACAGGTTCTTGTCAGCAGCTTCACCTGGGTGAATCTTGTTTTGGATACCGTCGATACCCGCCATCAACAATGCAGCGAAACCTAGGTACGGGTTCATCATTGGATCAGGAAAACGTGCTTCAATACGTTTGCCTTTAGGGCTAGAAACGTAAGGAATACGGATAGAAGCTGAACGGTTACGCGCTGAGTAAGCAAGCATAAT
>NZ_DCRI01000096.1:42680-44226 GCF_002324975.1 Acinetobacter sp. UBA1496
TTGATCACACCACCGATGAAGTACAATGCCATTTCTGAAAGGCCTGCATATTCATCACCAGCAAACAAGTTCTTGCCATCTTTAGAGATCGACATGTGCACGTGCATACCAGAACCGTTATCGCCTACCATTGGTTTAGGCATAAAGGTTGCAGTTTTAGCGTATTGATGCGCAACGTTCCAAACAGCATATTTGAACTGTTGTACTTCGTCAGCTTTACGAACCATTGTGTTGAAGCTCACACCAATTTCTAACTGGCAAGACGCAACTTCGTGGTGATGTACTTCTACACGACCTGGGCCCATGATTTCTTCAATTTTTGCACACATGTCTGCACGCATATCTTGATGAGAATCAACAGGAGGAACTGGGAAATAACCACCTTTAACACGTGGACGATGACCTGAGTTACCTGCTTCGTAATCTTTACCAGTAGACCAAGCAGCTTCTTCAGCGATCAATGTGTGGCGAGCGCCAGACATGTCGATGTCCCATTTCACTTCGTCAAATACGAAGAATTCTGGTTCTGGACCGAAGAATGCAGTATCACCGATACCTGTAGATTTCAGGTATTCTTCTGCACGGCGAGCAATCGAACGTGGGTCACGTTCATAACCTTGACCAGTTGATGGTTCGATAACGTCACAAGTCACAACAACAGTTGGCTCTGCAAAGAACGGGTCGATGAAACCTGTTTCTGCATCTGGACGTAAGATCATGTCCGATGCTTCGATGCCTTTCCAACCTGCGATTGAAGAACCGTCAAACATTTTGCCGTCTTCAAACGTATCTTCATCAATACTGTCTGCTGGATAAGTAACGTGCTGTTCTTTACCCTTGGTATCAGTAAAGCGAAAATCGACCCATTTTGCGCCACTTTCTTGTATGAGTTGAAGGACCTTGTTCGCCATGCTCATTTTGCTCCGATGTTTTTTGTTGCACTCGCAAAGTGCGTGTTAGAAGTTGGTATCTATTAAGCAATTAGCGTACCAACTTTTAAAAGTATATCTAAAATCTTGAAATCTTTATAAGAAAACATAGGAAGATAAAAATACCTTGTCGCTATTATACTGTGACTTAAACTAAATGCACTATATTCAAGCATTCTTCCTGAGATTTGTTGCAGGTATTTTTTTAGCGCACCTAAATAGTGCGATGATTTCATATTAGGTAAGAATAGGAGCACTTTTCAGTGAGGAATTGCGTTTTTATGCTAATTTAGTTTAAAAAATATTCGATTTCGTTTAATTCTGGTTAAGTTTTATCAGTTACAAAGCGTGCTCTGTAGGTTTATGTACTTAAAGAGATCACTATTTTGAGTCACTTTTATTCAAATTGTCGATCTTATCGTTTGATTTATCCCATGCATTATTATTCAAATGATGTTTTTTTCAGCATCATTAGACCTCTTGCGAAAGTATCGTTTTACCTAATTTTTGAATTGGCTAAAACCTTATAAAATGTAGCTTTGGGCTGTTTAAATTTTGACTAACGCAAGAGGTCTATTATTTTAATCATTTAAAACTTATTTAGGGTGTGTTGACAC
>NZ_DCRI01000061.1:0-23913 GCF_002324975.1 Acinetobacter sp. UBA1496
ACCCATATCAGAGATGGTAATTCGATATGAGCGTTACTTCTGTAAACCCTGCCACCAATTCCACAAACGAATACTACTTGACTCGCCAAAGTCAGATGGAATCGAATGTGCGTAGTTATCCACGTAAATTACCGTTAGCGATAGCGAAAGCACAAGGTTGCTGGGTTACCGATGTTGAAGGTACTGAGTACCTTGATTGTTTAGCTGGGGCAGGGACGTTGGCTTTAGGCCATAATCATCCTGCAGTCATTCAAAGTATCCAGGATACAATTGCAAGCGGTTTACCATTGCATACCCTGGATCTTACTACTCCTTTAAAAGATGCTTTTACCGAAGCACTTCTTTCTTATCTTCCAGGTGGCCAAGAAGAGTACTGCTTGCAGTTCTGTGGTCCATCAGGTGCAGATGCAACTGAAGCCGCAATTAAACTGGCGAAAACCTTTACTGGTCGTAGCTCAGTGATCAGCTTCTCTGGCGGTTATCATGGTATGACTCACGGTGCATTGGCAATGACAGGTAACCTGTCTGCGAAAAATGCAGTGAACGGTTTGATGCCGGGTGTACAGTTCATGCCGTATCCGCATGAATACCGTTGCCCACTGGGTCTTGGCGGTGAAGCCGGTGTTGATGCCCTGACTTACTACTTTGAAAATTTCATTGAAGATGTCGAAAGCGGTGTGACCAAACCTGCAGCTGTAATCCTTGAAGCGATTCAGGGTGAAGGCGGTGTGGTAACTGCACCAGTAAAATGGTTGCAAAAAATCCGCGAAGTGACTGAAAAACACAACATCGTGTTGATTCTTGATGAAGTTCAGGCTGGTTTTGCGCGTTCAGGCAAAATGTTTGCATTCGAACACGCAGGGATTGAACCTGATGTCGTAGTGATGTCTAAAGCCGTAGGTGGTAGCTTGCCGCTTGCCGTACTTGGTATTAAACGTAAGTTTGATGCTTGGCAACCTGCTGGTCATACCGGTACTTTCCGTGGTAACCAATTGGCGATGGGTACAGGTCTTGCAACGATCAATACCATTAAAGAACAGAACCTGGCGCAAAATGCACAAGAACGTGGTGATTTCCTGCAAGCTGAACTGAAAAAACTGGCTGCTGAATTCCCATGTATCGGTAACGTGCGTGGCCGCGGTCTGATGATCGGTGTTGAAATCGTCGACGAGCGTAAACCAGCGGATCATATGGGTTCTTTCCCTGCTGATGGTCAGTTGGCTGCAGCGATCCAAACCGCTTGTTTCAACAACAAACTGTTGCTGGAAAAAGGTGGGCGTAATGGTACAGTAATCCGTTTACTTTGCCCATTGATCATCACTCAAGCTGAGTGTGAAGAAGTTCTGGTTCGCTTCAAGAAAGCGGTTGCTGAAGCTCTAGTCGCAGTTCGAGGCGCGTAATTCATGGTAGATTTTGCAGAACACCGTAAAGCGTTACTCTGCAATGATGCTGCATCTATCGCTGACTATGAGTCGGCGATGGATCAGGCGACCAAAGCGGTTGCAGCATGGTTGCAAAACGACAAGATGTATACCGGCGGTAGCATCAAGGAATTGCGTAGCGCAATTGCGTTCAATCCTTCTAAAGAAGGCTTGGGCGTACAGAAATCTTTAGAGCGTATGGTTGAGCTATTCCTCAACAAGAGCTTGAAAGTACATCATCCGCATTCGCTAGCACATTTGCATTGCCCGACGATGGTCACCAGCCAGATCGCGGAAGTGCTCATTAATGCCACTAACCAGTCAATGGACTCTTGGGATCAAAGCCCGGCAGGTTCTTTGATGGAAGTGCAGCTGATTGACTGGCTACGTCAGAAAGTTGGCTATGGCTCAGGTCAGGCAGGTGTGTTCACTTCTGGTGGTACCCAATCCAACCTGATGGGTGTATTACTGGCACGTGATGCCTGTATCGCGAAAAACTGGAAAGATGAAAACGGTAATCCGTGGTCGGTTCAGCGTGATGGTATCCCAGCGGATGCAATGCGTAACGTCAAAGTCATCTGTTCTGAAAATGCACACTTCTCTGTGCAAAAGAACATGGCGATGATGGGCATGGGCTTTCAGTCTGTCGTGACTGTTCCTGTGAATGAAAATGCTCAGATGGACGTTGATGCGCTGGAAAAAACCATGGCGCATCTTCAGTCTGAAGGCAAAATCGTGGCATGTGTAGTCGCAACAGCGGGTACTACAGATGCTGGTGCGATTGATCCACTCAAACAGATTCGTGAAATCACCAATAAATATGGCGCGTGGATGCATATCGACGCTGCATGGGGTGGTGCACTGATCCTGTCGAATGACTATCGTTCTATGCTGGATGGCATCGAGCTGTCTGATTCTTTGACACTGGATTTCCATAAGCATTACTTCCAGACCATTTCATGTGGTGCGTTCTTGCTGAAAGATGAAGCGAACTATCGTTTCATGCACTACGAAGCAGAATATCTGAACTCTGCTTATGATGAAGAGCACGGTGTTCCTAACCTGGTATCGAAGTCTCTACAAACGACTCGTCGTTTTGACGCGTTGAAATTGTGGATGACCGTAGAAGCGCTGGGTGAAGAGCTTTATGGTTCGATGATCGACCATGGCGTAAAATTGACTCGCGAAGTGGCAGATTACATCAAGGCAACAGATGGTCTGGAACTTCTGGTTGAGCCACAATTTGCATCGGTATTATTCCGTGTGGTTCCAGCAGGCTATCCAGCTGAGTTTGTCGATGCCTTGAACCAGAACGTCGCAGATGAACTGTTTGCGCGTGGTGAAGCGAACATTGGCGTCACCAAAGTCGGTCAGGTTCAATCTCTGAAAATGACCACTTTAAGTCCGGTGGCAACACTTGAAAACGTGAAGAACCTGCTGGCACTGGTGCTTGCAGAAGCGGATCGAATCAAGGATTCCATCGCTGACGGTACTTATACACCACCAATTGCATAAGCTGTGATGGTGTGAAAAAGGAGATCGTTAAGATCTCCTTTTTTATTGGAATTTGGCTGACACATAGATAATGATTTTTAAATAAAATTAAGCTGCAAATAAAGGACTAAAGCCTTTTTTCCTTAACAGTTTGCGGTACATGCTGGAGCTGCGATCTGCCGGGAAATGTGCTTCCAGAGATAAGTCCAGCGGTAAAAACTCAGGCTTCTGATTTTCGACAATCAGGCGATCTTCTTCAAAAATCTTCAGATTAAAATCATAGGCTTCTTCGACGGGTAGGTCTTTATCATAATTACGACAGATAGGAGCAAACAGTCGGGTCTGACGGGCGGTCATCGGTGAAGCAGCATTCATAATCACCTGTTTGGCATCATTAGGGAAATGAATGGTCAGGGTCGCGGTAAAGGGCAGACTAATTTCAAAATGTCGTAGCCATTTAAAATCTTCCTGACCACGCTGATCTAACCCAATCGGATAACGGCCAACACTGCTGATATAGTCGGCACTGAAACCATATTCAGTTTCTATTGGTGTGTAATTCGGGACTTCAACATCATTCGGATCACCAACGGTATCCGGATGTACCCAGGCAAAATGGGCTACATCAATAAAGCCTTCTAGCTGTCTGCCAGCAAAACATTTGATGTCGACTTGTGGGCAAACCAGTTGCTGATAATCTGCATCGTTCCAATAAGGCATCATTGGAATATTCGGTTCAGCGTCTTTGTCAGCTGTCAGTGAACACCAGATCAGACCATAACGTTCAACCGCGGCATAAGCCCGTAAATGAAACCGATCTGAAATTTTATGCTGTGGATGTGCAGGGATACGGTTACATTTACCTTGTGCACCAAAACGCAAGCCATGATAAGGACAGACGACGCCTTGACCATCATTTTTTCCCAGACTTAAGGGCACACCACGATGCGGGCAGGCATCTTTGGCCACGATCAGTTCATCCTGCATCTTGTAAATGACCAGTGACATATCTAGAAGCATTGTTCCTAACGGCTGTTCAGAGACATCACGGGCTAAGGCCACTGGATACCAATATTGAGCAAGGAGATGCCAGTCAAGTTCTTCAAATGTCATGTGAATCGGTAAATCGGGATTGAAAACTGGAATGGTTGTGCTGTTCATGGTGCTATCACTGTAATTCTTTATTTCAATATAGGCCAATGTGATGTTCTACGAAATTTCAAAGATCAGGACATCCTGTTGCATAAATTCGAACAGGATGTAAGGAAGAATGAGCTATAGACAAAAAAATTAAAGGAAGCGATATTTAAAGCGCTTAAAAACGTATACCGAAAGATACTTCTTCTATTTTCCATGCACAAAATGTGTATTCAGGGCTTTATACCTAATGTGATATGCAAGCTCCATTCAGACAAAATCAGCTAATGTCAGGGAACAACAAAAATATCTGATTCAGGATGAAGAGATGACTAATTTGCATGTATCCCAACCCGTTGGCTGTATTATTCAAGGAAAAATGATACAAGGCGCTGCCGAAAGTTTTGTAGTGATCAATCCTGCTGATGAGCAGGTATTGGCACTGTGTTCCTCTCCCTCAGAAGCACAAATTGAAGACACCATCCGTAGTGCCGAGCAGGCTTTTCATCAATGGAAAAATACGGATGATGCCACGCGACAGTCAATCTTGCATCGTATTGCGGATCGTATTGAAGAACATCGGGAAGAGTTAGCGCGTTTGGTGGTGCAGGAGCAGGGCAAACCTTATGCGCTGGCTGAATTTGAAGTCGGTGGGGCCATTGCCTGGACCCGCTATCAGGCAGAACTCAAGATTGAAACTGAAATCTTACAGGATGATGCCAATAAACGGATCGAACTGCATCATCGGCCTTTAGGGATTGTGGCATCGGTCACTCCATGGAACTGGCCTTTAATGATTGCTGTCTGGCATATCATGCCGGCAATTCGCGCTGGCAATGTGGTCATCAATAAACCTTCAGAATTTACCCCATTGTCGACCCTTCGACTCGGTGAGCTGATTCAGCAAGAAGTTGCACCTGGAGTCGTATCTATACTTACTGGAGGCGGCGAAGTTGGGGCCAAGCTGACCAGTCACCCTGCAATTGCTAAAGTGGTATTTACCGGTTCGACCGCAACTGGTCAAAGAATCATGCAGAACGCAGCTGCGACTTTCAAGCATTTAACACTGGAACTTGGTGGCAATGATGCAGGCATTGTTTTGCCAGATACCGACATTCAGGCAATGGCAGTCCGAATCTTTCATGGAGCTTTTATCAACATGGGCCAGACCTGTGCTGCGTTGAAGCGTCTTTATGTGCATGACAGCCAGTATGATGCACTGGCACAGGAATTAGTAAAAGTCGCACAGCAACAATCTCTGGGAGATGGTTTAGCCAAGACGACTACTTTTGGTCCGGTACAAAATATTAAGCAATACCAAAAAGTTCAGGCCATGATTCAGGAAGCCCGGGATGAAGGGGCAATAGTCATGACATCTGGTCAGAATCTACCGGATACAGGCTATTTTATTGCACCGACGATTGTGACCAAGGTAAGCCCAGATAGCCGTCTGGTACAGGAAGAGCAGTTTGGTCCGGTATTACCTTTGATTCGTTATCACGATATTGAAGAAGTACTGACTGAAGCCAACAATACGGATTTTGGTTTAGGTGGCTCAATCTGGTCATCCGATCTGGAGCAGGCGCAGCAGTTTGCTCAACGGCTGAGTTGTGGTACGGCATGGATCAATACGCATGGTGAGATTTTCCCGCATGTACCTTTTGGCGGATGGAAGCATTCAGGTATCGGTGCCCAGTTCGGACTGAGTGGTCTGCTCGAAAATACGATTCAGCAGATTGTTTATATCAATAAAAATTAAATCAAAAAAAGCTCAAGTTAAACTTGAGCTTTTTTCTTCTGCTTTAAGACATATTAACGTAATAAAGGGCGGGCAGCCTGAAAATCAAAATGTAATTGCTTGAATTTATCTAAGACAATATAAGATTTGATATGGCCGATAAAATTACAGCTTAGTAATTTTTCAGTCACAAAATTTGCCAGCATTTCCAGATTTTTAGCGCCTACTTTTAACATGAAATCTGCATCACCACTTAAAGAAAAAGCTTCCTGAATGGCTTCTTCTTCTTCAATCAATTGTTGAAAAGCGATCTTGGCTGCTGCGTCATGTGTTTTGAGATTGACCTGAACCATAGCCAAAACTGCAATTCCCAAAGCTTCAGGATGAATGCAGGCGCTATAACCCAAAATAATTCCTTTTTGCTCCAGCAGCTGACGCCGTCTAGAACATTGAGAGGCTGACAGACCGATTAAATCCCCGATTTCCTGATTCGTTAGGCGCCCATTTTTTTGCAAAGCCTGGATGATTTTCCAGTCAAATTTATCCATTGCATCCATTGCACTGAATCCTTATCCGATACACGTTTTATGTGTTTTTGAATCATTGTGACTTGCATTATGCACGAAATCAGAAAATGAAATGCAATATTCTGTAATTGAAGCATAATAATTGATAGGGAAAATAATAATGTTTATGGAAATTGGTCAGTACCTTAATCAGCGCCTGCAAGAACTAGGAATTCAGCATATTTTTGGTGTGCCAGGTGATTTTAATCTCTCCTATTTAGAACAGATCGAAATTGATCCAAAACTGGAATTTATCGGTAACTGTAATGAGCTAAATGCAGCCTATGCAGCAGATGGTTATGCACGTCTGCATGGTGTCGGTGCTTTGCTCACCACTTATGGTGTGGGTGACCTGAGCGCGATTAACGGCATTGCAGGTGCATATGCCGAGCAGGTTGCCATGGTGCATATTTCCGGTATTCCGCCTTTACATGCCGTAGAACAGGGTGCTTTGTTACACCATACCCTGATCGATGGTGATTATGACAATATCATGAACTGCATGCGCGAATTTACCGTGGCACAGACGCGTTTGACTCCAGCCAATGCAGTGAGTGAAATTGACCGGGTATTAAAGCAATGTATTTTGATGCGTCGACCGGTTCATATTCAGCTTCCATCGGATATTACCCATCTCCAGATTAAAGTGCCTAAGCAGCCTCTGGATCTGAGCCGTCCACAGAGTGATCCAAAACTTCTGCAAGAAACTGCGACACGGATAGCCAAACGCATCAAACAGGCACGTCAGCCAGTTCTGCTCATTGACAATGAAGCAGAAATTTTCCAGCTTACCGATATGCTGCAAAATTGGGCTGAGCGCATGCAGATTCCCTATACCTGCCTGTCTACTGCCAAAAATATCATGAATGAAAGTCACCCCTTATATGCGGGCGTTTATGCAGGTGCAGCAAGCGCAGCATCGACTTGTCAGCTGGTGGAGCAGTCAGACTGCCTGATCGCTATTGGGCCACGTTTTACCGATGTTGCCACAGCATTTTTCTCACATCGTGTATCCGCACAAAATATGTTGTATCTGGCGGATTCCTGTCTTTGCTTGGATGGGCAGATGATCAGTGGACTGGATTTAGTTCAATTGGTCCAAGCCATCTCAAAACAGACTTTAGATGATCAACCACGTACTTTTAATCCTGCACCGAAACCATCGTTACAAACTCAACAGATCGAAGAAAATACTGCGCTTAGCCAAACTGCACTCTGGCAGCAAATTTCTGAGTTCTTACAGGAAGATGATGTGATTGTGGCAGAAGTGGGCACTGCCAATGCAGGTTTATCAGGATTGACTTTACCTGTGACTGCTAAGTATCTGGTTCAACCGATCTGGGGATCGATTGGTTATACCTTGCCTGCTTTGCTTGGCAGTATGCTTGCTGCACCGAAGCGCCGTCATCTGTTATTTATTGGGGATGGTTCGATTCAGCTGACCATTCAGGAGCTCTCTACCTTATTAAGAGAAGGCTTAAAACCTGTAATTTTTATTTTAAATAATGGCGGCTATACCATTGAACGTTTGATTATGGGTGAAAATGCCAAGTACAACGATATTCAGAACTGGCAATACAGCCAGTTTGCTCAAGTCTTTTCTGCTGATACTCCGCATCAGGCTCATATAGTGAAAACCCCGGCAGAATTAAAGCGTACACTCGCACAAGTTCATCAGGCTGAGAAATTATGTCTGATTGAACTGCAACTCCCACGTATGGATGCGCCACAACGCTTAAAACAGTTTGCTGAAGTCGTGGCACGCTATGACTATGGTGAATATGGTTATAAGCAGCTGGTTGAGCAGAATACACCTCTCTACAAAAAGGCAATCTAGCAAAATGTAGAAATTAAAAAAAATTGTTCACAAGGAGTGACAATATGGATGTTGAAGATCATCAATTAAAAAAACAGCTTTCCAACCGGCATATCCAGCTAATCGCCTTAGGTGGAGCGATCGGTACAGGATTATTTTTAGGTTTATCACATACGATTCAGCTGGCAGGTCCATCAGTACTTTTAGGCTATGCCATTGCTGGCATCATTGCATTTCTGATCATGCGCCAATTGGGTGAGATGGTGGTGCATGAACCGGTTAGTGGTTCATTCAGTTATTTTGCTAATAAATACTGGGGCAAAAAAGCAGGCTTTATTTCAGGCTGGAACTATTGGGTGCTCTATGTCTTAGTCAGTATGGCTGAGTTGAGTGCAATTGGTACTTTCTTTCAGTTCTGGTGGCCGGAGATTCCGACCTGGCTCACGGCACTGGCATTCTTCCTGCTCATGAATGGCATCAATCTGGTCAATGTCAAATTCTTCGGTGAGAGTGAATTTATATTTTCCATGGTCAAGATCATTGCCATTTTAAGCATGATCGGATTCGGGATCTATCTGTTGTTTAGCGGTTCTGTTGGCAGTCAGGCCAGTGTGACAAACTTGTGGCAGCATGGCGGATTTTTCCCTGAGGGCTGGTCAGGTTTTATGATGGCACTTGCTGTGATTATGTTTGCATTTGGTGGGCTTGAGCTGATTGGTATTGCTGCCAGTGAAACCAAAAATCCAGAAAAGACCATTCCAAAAGCAGTGAATCAGATTGTCTACCGTGTATTGATTTTCTATATTGGTGCCATTGGCGTGTTGCTATGTCTGTATCCATGGAATCTGGTGGCGCAGGGCGGTAGTCCGTTCGTAATGATTTTCCAGTCATTGAACAGTCATGGTGTGGCGAATGTTCTTAATTTTGTAGTTCTGGTTGCTGCACTTTCGGTCTATAACAGCTGTATTTATTGTAATACCCGCATGTTGTTGGGTCTGGCCCAGCAAGGTAATGCATCAGCATTTTTGAAGAGAATTAACCGCCGGGGTATCCCAGTAAATGCTGTTCTATTCTCGGCAGCAGTCTCCGGTATCTGTGTATTAATGAATTACCTCATGCCGGGTGAAGCTTTCGGTATTCTGATGCTACTAGTGGTTTCTGCTTTGGTAATTAACTGGCTGATGATTTCACTGACCCATTTGAAATTCAGAAAAGCCATGCAGGAACAGCAGCAGACGACCGCATTCCCAAGCCTGTTTGGCCGCTGGAGTAATTACCTGACAATTTCATTTATCATCATGATTTTAATGATCATGAGCTTTACCAAAGAAATGCAGATTGCCGTTGCATTGGTGCCGGTCTGGTTGCTGTTTTTGACGGTGATGTATGTGATGAAATATCGCAGGAAACCGGTACTCTTGCCTGAATCTACTGAACCCACCACTTAAATAGAAAGGCCCTGAAAAGGGTCTTTTTTCTATTATATTGTCTTGAGCAGATAACGAATTAATTATCATAAAACCGTCATAAAGCTGTAACCCGGCTGTCATATTCTAAAATCAAAATGCGTGTATCGAAAAAGTACAAGACTTTATTAGAAAGTGGCGTACTCCAATAAATGCATCAATAAAGAGAGATGAGAATGCGCTTCAATCATATCGCAATTGCGTTGGCACTTTCAGGGGTAGCTGTTGCAACAACTGCAAATGCAGCTCGTGACACGATCCAAATTGCTGGTTCTTCTACAGTTTTGCCTTACGCGAGTATTGTTGCAGAAGAGTTTGGTAATACATTCCCACAATTTAAAGCACCTGTTGTAGGTTCTGGTGGTACTTCGGGTGGTTTGAAACAATTCTGTAATGGCGTTGGTGATAACACTATCGATATTGCTAATGCATCTCGTAAAATTAAAGACACTGAACTTGCAGCTTGTAAAAAAGCAGGTGTAAACCAAGTTCTTGAGATTAAAGTAGGTTATGACGGTATCGTGTTTGCATCAAACGCTAAAAAAGCGGCATTCAAATTACGTCCACAACATGTATTCGCTGCTTTAGCTGCTGAATTACCATCTAACGGTAAAATGGTTGCAAACCCATATACACGTTGGAACCAAATTGATCCAACACTTCCAAATGAAGCAATCACTTTAGTGATTCCTGCATCAAACCACGGTACACGTGAAGTGTTCCAAGAAAAAATGGTTGATGCTGGCTGTGAAACTTACCAAGCATTTGCGAAGTTAGATAAAGATGCACAGAAAAAGGCATGTTCTACATTCCGTAAAGATGGCCGTGTGATTGAAATTTCTGGCGACTACACTGAAACACTGGCACGTTTAAAAACATCTCCAAATGCAGTCGGTGTTTTTGGTTTAGGTTTCTATGATCAAAACCGTGACAAATTACGTGTAGCGACAGTTAACAACGTAGCTCCATCTGAGAAAACAATTCTGAATGGTTCTTACCCTGTATCACGTCCATTGTTCTTCTACGTGAAAGGTGAACATCTTAAATCAATCAAAGGCTTGAAAGAATTTACAGAATTCTTTGTAAGCAAAAAAGTATCTGGTAAAGGTTCTAAGCTTGAAAAAGCTGGTCTGATTTCAATGTCTGACAAAGAACGTGCTGCGGTACTAGCAAACTTCAAAGCGGGTAAAGCTGTTAAATAAAAGTATGGAAATAGCCAATGGCAGGGTCGACCTGCCTTTGGTTTTTTTGCAAAGAAACCGTTTTTTCAAAGTGTGTAATTGAAGAAACAGTGGAGATTACATGAATCTGCTCCTCATTGGTGTGTTACTGGCGATTATTGCCATTGCCTATCAAGTTGGCTTAACCAAGAGCCGTAAACTTGCAGGTAAAGGGAATAACTCAGCGATGCTGCATTCTCGACCGGGTTACTATGGTGCATTGGTCGCGTTGTGGTGTGGTATCCCAGCATTTTTAATTCTGATTGTTTGGAATTTAGTTGAACCAAGTATTTTTCAACAAGTCATTTTAAATCATGTGCCTGAACAAATTCGTGCGACGCTAGATCCGGCGAGTACAAGCGTGATGGTTGAGCGTGTACAAGCATTGGCTTCGGGTTTTGGGGTGAGCGATACACCAGCTGCTTATGAACTTGCAGCAGCAGAACAGTTAAAGAAAATTGAGAACATTGGTTCATTCGCGAAATTAGCAGTTGTTGTAAGTGCGGCATTGATTGGTTTAGTGATGGCTAAACGTCGCATTGCAGAAAAATATCGTGCACGAAATCAAGTTGAAAAAGTCTTAAATGTAGCATTGGCACTATGTTCAGGCGTGGCGATTTTGACCACTGTCGGTATTGTCATGTCGATGTTTAGTGAAGCAATGCGCTTCTTTAGTTTTGTTAATCCTCTCGATTTTTTCTTTGGTACTGAATGGAACCCAGGTTTTAGTACTTCGGGAAGTGCAGAAGGCAGTTACGGCTTGTTACCTTTATTGTGGGGTACGCTCATGGTGAGTGGTATCGCATTATTGGTAGCTGTTCCTGTTGGTTTAATGATTGCGATCTATCTTGCTGAATATGCAAAACCAAGTTTTCGTTCATGGGCAAAACCTGCGATTGAAGTATTGGCAGGTATTCCAACCATTGTTTATGGTGTCTTTGCTTTAATGGTCATTGGTCCATTTGCTAAAGATTTAGGCGCAATGATTGGGCTCGAAATTAATGCGACAAGTGCCTTAACCGCTGGTTTTGTCATGGGCATTATGATTATTCCATTTGTCTCTTCATTATCAGATGACATCATTACTCAAGTGCCACGAGCACTACGTGATGGTTCACTCGGATTAGGTGCGACAAAATCTGAAACGATTCGCCAAGTGGTTATTCCAGCAGCATTGCCAGGTATTATCGGTGCGTTCTTGCTTGCAGCATCACGTGCCATTGGTGAAACCATGATTGTGGTACTAGCCGCTGGTAATAGTCCGCTGTTACATATCAATCCACTCGAAGCGGTTTCGACAGTCACAATTACCATTGTGAATCAATTAACAGGTGATACAGATTTTGCGAGTCCTCAGGCCTTGGTTGCTTTTGCATTGGGCTTAACGCTGTTTGTAATTACTTTAGGTCTGAATATTGTTGCGCTGTACATCGTGCGTAAATACCGTGAGCAATACGAATGAGTACGATTAATACATCAAATATGGATCAAACATTCGATCCGCAAGCTGCTGCTGAGCAGCGTGAAAAGCGTAAAAAAATCATCGAAAGCTCATTGGCAAAGCGTCACCGTAAAGAAAAGACATTTCGTATGTTTGGCTTCGGTGCGGTCATTACAGGTTTATTATTTGTTGCTTTGCTATTTGGCAGTATCTTGGCAAAAGGCTTACCTGCATTTTGGCAAAGTAGCATGACTGTGCCAGTGTTTTTTGATCCAGCAATTATTCAAGTCGGTCCTAAACCGGTTCAAAAAGGAGGTGAGTCACCTGCACAGTTTGAAGAGCGTTTTATCGCTTGGCAAACTGAAATGGGTATGGTGGATTGGGATGCGCTCATTGTTAATGGCATTGTTAAAAAAGCACCTGAAATTGCAAATCAAAGTGATGAGTTGAATAGTATTTACACCAGTTCCGAAGCTTATCGCTTACGTGATATGGTGATGAAAGATCCGTCACTGATTGGTAAAACGCAGGACTTCAGAATTTTAGCTGATGCGAATGTCGATGTATGGTTAGCAGGTAATATTGACCGTAGTCTTCCAGATGAACAGCAACAGCTGAGCCCTGAAGTACGTCAATTGGCCGATCAGTTAAAAGCCGATGGTGTAATCACGAATAGCTTCAATACAGAAATCTTTAAAAATCCAGATTCACGTAGTTCACCAGCAACTTCTGGCTTAGCAGGCGCATTTATGGGCTCGCTATTTATGATGCTGATTGTGATTGTGTTGTCTATTCCAATTGGTGTGGCATCTGCTATTTACCTTGAAGAATTTGCACCGAAAAACTGGATTACTGACATTATTGAAGTCAACATCAATAACCTTGCAGCAGTACCATCGATCGTATTTGGTTTGTTGGGTGCAGCAATCTTTATTGGTTGGATGCATATGCCACTTTCTGCACCTGTTGTGGGTGGTTTGGTCTTAAGTTTAATGACACTACCAACCGTAATTATTACAACGCGTGCATCTTTAAAAGCCGTTCCACCTTCGATTCGCCAAGCCGCTTTAGGCTTAGGTGCATCACGCTTACAAACAGTTTTCCACCATGTATTGCCATTGGCTTTGCCGGGTATTTTAACGGGCGGTATTATTGGTGTTGCCCAAGCTTTAGGTGAAACAGCACCACTATTACTCATTGGTATGAGCGCCTTCGTTGCAAACGTACCTGCTACGCCACTTGATCAATCGACTGCTTTACCTGTTCAGATTTTCTTATGGCAGGGGAATGAATTGCGTAACTTCTTCGAAGGACGTACCGCAGCAGCGATTATTGTACTTCTTGCACTGATGATTGGCTTAAACAGTCTAGCCATTTGGCTACGTAAGAAATTTGAAGTACGCTGGTAATTGAGAGCATTATATGAATACAGTTATTACTCTAGAACAGAATTCCTTAGAACAGGATAAGTCCGTGAATCCAGAACCAACGCAATTTACCTCTGCTCAGGGCAGTCAAAAACAGCCATCGACTTCGTTTGTGTCTCAGTTCGATACACAGACAAGTCAAAAGAAAGATGCCAAACCTACTGATGTAAAAATTAGCACACAAGATGTTCATGTTTACTACGGTGAGAGTGAAGCCATTAAAGGAATTGACCTAAATATTTATGCAAATGAAGTGATTGCATTTATTGGTCCATCTGGCTGTGGTAAGTCAACATTCTTACGTACCTTAAACCGTATGAATGACACCATTGATAGCTGCCGTGTAACAGGTAAAGTGATGATGGATAATCAAGATATCTATGATCCAAATCTAGATGTGGTGTTACTACGTGCACAAGTTGGTATGGTTTTCCAAAAGCCAAACCCATTTCCAAAGTCAATTTTTGATAATGTCGCTTATGGACCAAAATTGCATGGTCTGGCACGGGATAAATATGATCTGGAAGAAATCGTAGAAAACAGCTTGCGTAAGGCAGGGCTGTGGGATGAAGTCAAAGACCGTTTAAATCAGCCGGGTACAGGGTTGTCGGGCGGACAGCAACAGCGTTTATGTATTGCACGGACGATTGCCGTTTCTCCTGAAGTGATTCTGATGGATGAACCTTGTTCAGCACTCGATCCGATTGCAACAGCTAAAGTTGAAGAACTGATCTCTGAACTTTCAACCCAATACACCATTGCTATTGTGACTCACTCCATGCAGCAGGCAGCGCGAGTCTCTGATCGGACTGCTTATTTCCATTTAGGTGATCTGATTGAAGTCAACTCGACCGAGAAAGTCTTTACTCAGCCTGACCATCAGCTTACAGAAGCCTATATTACCGGGCGTTTTGGTTAAGAAGTTTTATCTCAAGAAAGAAGGGCTAAAAAGCTCTTTTTTTATATCCAAAAGTAACGAAAGAATAAGATATATCAATTTAATCAGTGAAATGTGGAAAAATAAACCGAATCCTATTGTGCCCGAAATTCTTATAGAATATGCCGTCTTTGACATGGCAGAGCTGTCAAAAGATAGATGTTAAGAAAAGGTTGCATCCGCTATGGAAACACTCAAAACGATGTCAGTTTTTCTGATGCTGCTGATCGCATTAAGTTTAAGCATCGGTGGTCTGTGGCATCAATTACAAGGCGGCAGAATGTTTTATATACTGATTGGATTGCTGTATGGACTCAGTTTGAATTTCTATTTCAAAAAGCAGGAAAAAGCCTTATATACGAATTCTGCTATATTGCTAGGAGTTATTGTCTGGGCAGGTTATCAACATGGTATTAATTTTCTATAGTGCGAATTATTTTTGCCTTACTAAGACCATATGGATACTGCTCAGTTTCAGCAATTAAACAACAATATTCTATTGAAAAAAATTCATTTGACCTTATCTTAAATTGAAACCTATATAAATAATTGAGACCCGATTTTTATGTTATTTCATACCCCCAAATTACCCGCTGAAATCCGTATTAGTCATTTGAATGCGCGCATTAATGAGCAACGAAAAAAAATAGCGCAAACAACGTCGTCTAAACTGGAACTTTTGCAATTGAGCCAGCAATTGTCAAAAGAAGCGCGTGCGCGTAAGAAAACTAACCAGAAAATCTATGTACTCGATTTTAAAGGTGATATGGCTGCGTCAGCAGTAGAAAGCTTGCGTGAAGAAATTACCCTGATTCTATCTACAGCCAAAGCTGGTCGTGATCGTGTCATTGTACGTTTAGAAAGTCCGGGTGGTATGGTACATGGTTATGGTCTTGCAGCTGCGCAGCTGGTGCGCTTACGTGAAGCGGGTTTTCATGTGACCATCTGTGTCGATAAAGTTGCAGCCAGTGGCGGTTATATGATGGCGTGTATTGCAAATGAAGTGCTTTCTGCACCGTTTGCGATTGTGGGTTCAATTGGGGTAGTGGCACAGGTGCCAAACTTTAACCGTCTACTGAAAGAAAACAAGATCGATTTTGAACTTTATACTGCGGGTCAATATAAACGTACGGTGACCATGTTTGGTGAAAATACCGAAGAGGGCAAAGCCAAGTTTGAAGAAGAATTGCAACAGACACATGCCTTATTTAAACACTTCGTGGAAAAATATCGTCCACAGTTAAATGTTGAAAAAGTGGCAACGGGTGAACACTGGTATGGTCAGGATGCCCTAGACCTGAATCTGGTAGATAAACTGCAAACTTCTGATGAATATCTGCTAGGTCTTTTACCGCAACATGATGTGTATTTAATCCAGACCCGTAAAAAACCAACGCTGGGCGAAAAACTAGGTTTGCAAGCAGCACAAATCGCAGATTCTTTTATCCCCGCGGTGATGGATAAAGTGGTAGATACGCTAACCAAAGCCAATTCAAATCTGGTTCAGATGCGTGATCCGAAACTTTAATTTATTGCTCTAAAAATGATATGGAAAGCTCACTTGGTGGGCTTTTTTATTTTTGAAATCAAATCATTATGATATAAGTGAAGTACTTTGGTTAAGTCTAGGCTCATATGCTCACGTTTATTTTATTATTGGGATTCTTTAACATCGTGTTTATTCCGATGTTATGTATGCTCTATGCTGAAGCCAAACTCATAAATAATGATTCGAAGAAGATTCTGTTTTGGCTGAGCTTTCTACCTGGTGCATGTATTTTTCTATTATATGGTGTTTTAAAGCCAAATAATCCACCCGTTACTTCATCGAAAGAATGTGGTGTGGTGCAGTCTTATCAGGTATATAAAACTCGAGGTGGAACTCAGCATGAAAGCGTGATCATTCGCTTCAATGGTGCCAAGTATAGTCGTTATTTATATTTCGATCAGCATTTTGAGAAAATGCCGAAAGGGCAAAGGGTCTGTTTTGAGTATTTAGATAAGTTTAAATACCCACACTTGTCAAAATCTAAGTTTGTTAAATGGATTGACCCCACTGAAATGCCGACCAGCACTGAGGTAAATCATATAAAATAAAGCATATTTTACTGTTAGAGCAGAAACATGGCTGTCGCTGAAGCATATCTTGCAACGCAAAATTGTTATTTTAATTACGAGTTTGAAGAATTGAATTTAGAGGATTTTCCTGAGGAGTTATCTGTGTCACTGCGTGGCATGATGTTCCGCCATGAGATTCAATATCCTGATGCCACCTATTTTATTTATTACAGCGAGATATTGACGGGTCATGAATTGCAAAAAATGAAAGATGATTGGATGCGATATTGCCCACTTCCATAATTGAAAAATATGCAGCTCATTAAATTTGTGATGACACACTTTAATTCAATGAGATGCTGAGTTTAAGAGCTTGCTTCTATGGGCTTTTTTTGTAATAGCATGATACTCCCCGTAAATATAGCGCCAATGGTTGCCAGCAAAATATCTTTATGTGCATCCCACATATCACCTTGTTGTCCATTATAGTTTTCAGCTTCCTCAGGAGATAGACCAATGGCAATCAGCCATTCCAGCCATTCATAGAGCATGCTGCTGGCCACCACAAACTGAATCACCAGCAGGAAAATGACCACAGGTTTCTGCTGCGGCAGCCAGACCTGAAACAACCGGTAAAATACCGGGTAGAGTAAAAGACCAAAAGCCAGGTGCACAAAACGGTCAAACATGTTGCGTGACCAGCCCATGGCAGCATTCAGGTCAAAGCCAAAGAGTGTCTGAGTCCATTCATTATAAGGTACATAAGAATACAGATAATGTGCAGCAACCACATGAATCAGCAGAAAAGCCAGATAAAGGTTGAAACTGAAGAAGCTCAATCCGATTTTATACAGGCACAAGATCAACATAACGATCATAAAAACCGTACCTGTTTGATGGAGCAGATAAGATTCCATTTCTAAAGGTTGAATACTGGCAAAGATAATCGCAATTGCCAAAATCCCTAAACTAACAAAATGTTTGCTGCTTAATCGATGATCCATCATCTATTTCTATATCATTTTTCTTAAAGTTAGACATGATTATAAATAAAAAAGCGAAGCCGGAGCTTCGCTTTTGGTCTTAATTGTCTAAATTAGATTTTAGCGATTAAGTCTTTAATTTGTTTTGCTTGTTCAGATGCATTACCTGTATATGTTGCAGGTGTCATTTCAGCCAAACGAGCACGATCCGCTGCAGGAACAGCTTCTAATTCGTTACCGTTTACGAAATCAACCATCATGTCGCGAGTCATGGCTTGACCACGAGTCAGTGCTTTTAATTTTTCATATGGTTTTTCAACATTATAACGACGCATAACCGTTTGAATTGGTTCAGCCAAGACTTCTTGAGCATTGTCTAAGTCTTCATCAATACGTGCAGCATTCAGTTCAAGTTTACCCACGCCTTTTAAGCAAGCTTCAAACGCGATCAAGCTTTGCGCAAAACCTACACCCATGTTACGAAGAACAGTTGAGTCAGTCAGGTCACGCTGCCAGCGAGAAATAGGCAGTTTTTCACCTAGATGCGCAAGAACTGCATTGGCAATACCCAAGTTACCTTCTGAGTTTTCGAAATCAATCGGGTTAACTTTGTGCGGCATGGTTGAAGAACCCACTTCGCCTTCTTTCAATTTTTGTTTGAAGAAACCAAGTGAGATATAACCCCAAACGTCACGGTTGAAATCGATCAGGATAGTATTGAAACGACGCAGCGCATCAAACAGTTCCGCCATGTAGTCATGTGGCTCGATCTGGGTGGTGTACGGGTTAAAAGTCAAACCTAAAGATTCAACAAATGCTTGTGAATGCGCAGGCCAGTTGATGTCTGGGTAAGCTGAAAGATGCGCGTTGTAATTACCCACTGCGCCATTGATTTTGCCCAGTAGCTCAACTTGCTTGAACTGTTTGATTTGACGGGCAAGACGGTAAGCCACGTTCGCCATTTCTTTACCCAAAGTTGTTGGGCTCGCTGTTTGACCATGTGTACGAGACAACATTGGTTGGTCAGCATGTTTCTCAGCCAATGCAACAATTGAATCAATGATTTGTTGCATAGACTCAACCAGTACATCACGACCGCTTTTCAGCATTAATGCATGAGACAGGTTATTGATGTCTTCAGAAGTACATGCAAAGTGAATGAATTCGCCTGCATTTTTCAGTTCTTCAATGCCTGCAATTTTTTCTTTCAGGAAATATTCAACCGCTTTCACGTCGTGGTTCGTAGTACGTTCGATCTCTTTAATGCGGTTGGCATCTTCTTCAGAGAAGCTGGCAACAATCGCATCAAGTGCAGCATTGGTTTCAGATGAGAACGCTGGCACTTCAGTGATTTCAGGACGGTTGGCAAGCGCTTGTAACCAACGCACTTCAACAGTCACACGAGCATGGATCAGACCAAACTCAGAAAGAAAAGGGCGCAGCGCATCACATTTGCTAGCGTAGCGTCCATCTAATGGAGAAAGTGCAGTTAAAGCGTTCATATCGATTCCCTAAATTTTGGAATTAAACGAAAAACGGTGCGCGTACAACAACATGGTTTAGATCACCTGAAACTGTAAGCGCGCGAGATTTTGGATATCCTGTAGCAACTTGCGCTTGCCAAAAATCATGCCCCATGAACTGCCGCCAAGCTGACGCCATAAGTGCGCCATTTGCAGTCCAGTAAAGAGTGAAGCACGGATGCGGTTGGTATGACCGGAATCTTTAAAGGCTTCAGCATTGCCACGCACCATGATCCGCGGATTGATCTGGCCGGCGGTATCGACATAGGTCTGAGCGAGATTGGCAATGATGCTGGGGTGCATGTAATTGTTATCGAAGAAGGAGAGCTGTCTGAGGATTTTTTGCTGGGATTGTTCGATGATTTCAACAAACTTGGTATTGCTATAGACCTTCTTTTCTAACTGAAGAAGTGCCATGGCATAGGACATTGGAAGCTTGGTCGATGAAAGTTTTGGAAGTCTGGATTTTGGGGAAGTATTAAAAGGTTGGGTAATGCTGCTTTCCAGGGTTTTTAAACCGAGGGAAATATCGGCCAGCTGATTAAAGAAGTCTAAGGTCTGGGCATTTAACTTGCCACTTGGACGGATATTTAAACTGGCTTTAATCAACTGTTCAAAATAGAAATTACCGCTTTCACCAATGCTTTGCTGTCCCGTCAATGCAGTCATATGCGTCAGCTGGGTGGCCTGAAAAACCCCCGCTAGCGCCAACGCACGATTTTGACGAACATTCAACGTTGTGGCTTGTTGAAACGGTAACTCCGTCATACCGAAATCATCCTTTAATAAAATCAGGTTTAGGCGCATTGGTATGATGAATCACGCCACCACCTAAACAAACTTCACCTGAGTAGAATACAACGCTTTGACCCGGGGTCACTGCACGTTGCGACTCATCAAATTCAACACGAACACCATTTGGTGTTTCTGGATCCTTGAAAATAGTACACGCTTGGTCAGGCTGACGGTAGCGGGTTTTTGCCGTACAGCGGAAACCTGTTTCAGGAATATCCTGTTCACCGGCTACCCAGTCAATCGCTTCAGACCACAATATGGTACTGTGCATCAGTGGATGTTCATGACCTTGACCCACCACCAGACGGTTACCTTCAATATCTTTATGCAGTACAAACCAGGCACCCTCTTCCGCGCCTTTCATACCGCCAATACCGATCCCGCCACGTTGGCCGAGCGTATAGTACATTAAGCCGTGATGATCACCAACCTCTTTGCTATCTTCCAGCACGATTTTTCCAGGTTGCGCCGGCAAATATTGCTTTAAGAAGTCATTGAAGCGACGTTCACCAATAAAACAGATACCCGTAGAATCTTTTTTCTTCGCTGTTGCCAGACCTAATTCTTCTGCAATTTTACGGACTTGCGGTTTTTCAATTTCGCCGACAGGGAACAGGGTCTTATTAATTTCACGACCATGGACCGCATGCAGGAAGTAAGTCTGGTCTTTATTATTGTCATAACCACGCAGTAATTGGGCATATTGCTCACCGCGCGAATTGGTCATGGTTTTGCCGCGACGACAGTAGTGACCAGTCGCGATAAAGTCAGCGCCCAGATTGATCGCATGATCCAGGAAGGCTCGGAATTTGATTTCTTTATTACACAAAATATCCGGGTTTGGGGTACGGCCAGCAGTATATTCAGCCAGAAAATGCTCGAACACGCGATCCCAGTATTCCATCGCGAAGTTGGCGGTATGCAGTTTGATCCCGATCTTGTCGCAAACGGCTTGTGCATCGGCAAGATCTTCCATTGCCGTACAGTATTCTGTGCCGTCATCTTCTTCCCAGTTTTTCATGAAAAGACCTTCAACCTGATAACCCTGTTGAAGGAGGAGAGCTGCAGACACAGATGAATCTACACCACCAGACATACCGACGATGACACGTTGTTGCATAGGATTAGGCATCCAAATTTAAAATGAAGGGAGAATTTTGGTGCTCGTAAATGAGCGATAAAGGATAGTGTTTGCCAGCTTGGGCATCCTGCACGGCTTTAATCACCAATGGGCTGCGAGCACGTGCGGTTTCAACCAGTTCATCCAGCGTCATCCAGACTGCACCGACAATACCGGTATCCAGTTCAGCATTTTCATCATGGCTGACGGCTTCTGCTCTCAGGCAGAAACGGAAATAGGTACGATCCGGGAACATCGGCGGGGTATAGGTATAGATGCCGATCAGATCAGTAACATTGACCTGATAACCGGTTTCTTCTATGGTTTCACGAATGGCTGCTTCGACAATGGTTTCACCTGCCTCCACATGGCCTGCCGGCTGATTGAATACGGTATGGATGACACCTTCAGTATGTTCTTCAACGAACAGGAATTTTCCATTTTTTTCGACGATAGTTGCGACAGTGACGTGAGCAGTCCAAGCGATCATAGAGGAGCACCATGGAATAAAAACTGTATTCTACAAAATTTAGGCGGCGGTGGCTATGTTGATACTCGGGATTTTAATTTAGATGATTAACAATAAAGGTATTTGGCGAAAAAGAAAGCGTAGAATATAATGAGTGCATAAAATACTAAAACAGCAATATTTGCATTCTACGCTTTAATATAAGAATTTGATTTAAAATAAAATTTAATAAAAATTAGCAGTATTTCATAACAATTAAAATAAATAACAGGCTTTATAGGACAGGACTCCAATGAAATTCAGAACAGACATCAATGGCCTCAGAGCAATTGCCGTGATTGCAGTCATGCTATTTCATTTTAATGCGGCATGGATGCCTGGCGGTTTTGTTGGAGTAGATGTCTTCTTTGTGATTTCAGGTTTTTTAATGACTGGAATCATATTTAAAGATTTAGAACATGAAAAATTTTCTATTCTGAAATTTTATGTGGCTCGTGCGAATCGGATTATTCCAGCTTTGGCCGTGCTGTGTCTGGTATTAATGATTTTTGGCTGGTTTTATCTGACGCCTTTTGATTACAAGTTATTGGGTAAGCATGCCGCGAGTAGCATGACTTTTTTATCCAATATCAGTTACTGGAAGGAATCCGGTTACTTTGAGGCAGGCACTCACGAAAAGTGGTTATTACATACCTGGTCACTTTCCGTCGAATGGCAATTCTATATGATTTATCCGCTCGTTCTCATTGCCATGCGCAAGTTCATGTCTATCCAGACCATGAAATTTATGCTGCTGGCAGGAACGATTTTAGGATTCATTCTATCTGTGATCGCTACCTACAAATGGCCAAATCCCGCTTATTTCCTGTTACCTACCAGAGCCTGGGAAATGATGATCGGGGGAATTGCTTATCTTTACCCTTTGGCCTTGCAGGAAAATAAGAAAAGGTTGCTGGAAGGAACGGGATTGGCACTTATTCTGGGATCCTATTTCTTCATTTCTGCAGAAGACTTGTGGCCTGGTTATCTGGCAGTTTTTCCTGTTACCGGTACCTTCCTGATGATTCAGGCACATCGACATGACAGTGTTCTTACCAATAATATTGTATTTCAAAAGCTGGGGACTTGGTCTTATTCTATTTACCTATGGCACTGGCCTTTGGTTGTGCTGATCTATATCTACTCATTGCCTGAGTATTATGTGTATGCCGGAATAGCACTTTCTATAGGGTTAGGTTTTCTGAGCTATAAGTATATTGAGCAGATTAAATTACCTTCATATCATCAGTGGAAAGATATTTATCGTATAAAACCGCTTTATTTTTCTCTAGTGCTCATGAGCTTAGGCGTTACTTTAAATATATTTAATGGTTTTAATACAGATCTGCGCCAAGGTGCAGCCTCAGAACAGGCAAAATTTTTAGATTATTATAATGAGAAATTCAAAAATTTAAGGGATGCATACTGGCTGAAATGTGATACTTACGTGAGCCTGACTGAGCATAATAGTTATGATCCTGATCCAATCTGTATCACGAAACAAAAGGAAGGTGGGGTGTTCTTATGGGGAGATTCTCATGCTGAGGCACTTTCTTTAGGGCTGAGGACATTACTGAAATCCAATGATATCCCTTTTTATCAGAAAACCTCCTCCATTTGCCGGGCATCGCTGACCGAGATCAACTATCATAAAGGAGCTTATAAAGAAGCCTGTGACTATTCCAATAAACTGGCACTAAAGAGCATCGCAGAACTGAAACCCAAAATTGTGGTTATCACTCAAGCCCTGAAACACGATGAAACCAATTGGGAAAATATCGGGAAAAGTTTGCTTCAGCTTGGCGTATCTAATATCGTCATTGTGGGGCCAATTTCGCAATGGAAACCTTCGCTTCCTAAAGTGATGGTGAAACCGAAAAACTGGAATAGTGCTGAAGATTTTATATTTGATGCCGGACTGGATTTAAGAGCAGTTCAGGTAGACGAGAAAATGAAAAAATTACAATATCCTCAGGGAATTACCTATATATCCCTCATTGATCATCTATGTAAAAAAGATGATGTGCAGCAGCAATACAAATGTCGGATTCGGGCAGCTCAAGGAGAAGACCTGCTTCAGGTGGATTATGGGCACCTAAGTGAATCAGGCTCTTTATTTGTGGGGAATACCATACTGTCAAAATACTTATTAAATTTATATTCTCAGGATGTGACCACAAAACAATAAGCTTATTTCCTATGATTGATCAGCCACCCATTGAGGTGGCTTTTACGTATATAAGTTAGGACTTACGCACTATTA
>NZ_DCRI01000060.1:0-12513 GCF_002324975.1 Acinetobacter sp. UBA1496
TTCAAGTTTTACTCTGCCAACGTATGTTTCTATTGTAAGCATCAGATCCCATCTCAACATGGCAGATATTGGGATATAGATCATATTTTACCCAAATCACTTTACAGCAAATTTCTGTTTGAACCAGAAAACTTGATTGTGAGTTGTGTTGAATGCAATTCTGCAAAAGGAAATAAGAACCCACATAAGTCACGAAAAACTAATGTTAAAAACTTACCGCAAGGATCTGATAAATATATTTTCGTTCATCCTTTCTATGATAATTATGATGATCATATTCAGATCAAAAGAACAGCTGAACCTAATCATCATTTTCTAATTAAGAAAACTGATAAAGGTGCAAAAACTATAGAGTTCTGTAATTTGAGTCGCTTTTTTCAAAGTTACAGTGATTGGGATAGCGTGAGTTTCAAAACGATCGAAGTCACAGACGAATTGCTCGATTCAAACCAAACATTGTCTAAGCAAGATATTCAAGCTCTTATCAATAATCGCTTAAAAGAAGTTCAAGCATTATCTGCTCTACTTGTTGAAGCATAAAGATTTTTTAATTCAGTAAAGGATATTCCCTCTCCTTTTAGGAGAGGGTTAGGGAGAGGTATTTTTTAATTCAGTACACACCGTCCACAAATCCTCCAACACGACATCCGTCCGCCCCAACACATCATGATTCCAATACCGAACCACAGTTAAACCCAAAGCCTCTAAAAACTTGGTTCGTTCAGCATCGTATTCAATACCGTCATCTGTGCCATGCTGACTACCATCCAACTCAATCACCAAACCAATTTCATGACAGTAAAAATCTGCAATATACGGTGCAATCACATGCTGTCTGCGAAATTTCAGATTCATAAATCGTTTAGCACGAAGTAATTGCCACATCAGTTGTTCTGCATTTGTGGAGGAATGGCGCATGGATTTGGCGAAAATAAGTAGTTGAGGATCGAGCTTTTTGTTCATGAGATTTTGTTTTTATTATTTTATTGAGGATAACAGAAATTTTAAATGCCCTCACCCCGACCCTCTCCCAAAGGGAGAGGGTGAATCCATCAGAACTCCATATATCATTTGATACGCAATGAAGTTCCCTCTCCTGAGCAAGTTTTAAAGCACTGCTTTAAAATGAAGCGCAAGTGAGGGTTAGGGAGAGGTAATTCTAATTAAGTTAAAGCATCCCACGCCTTAAAAACATCTCTAAACCACTCACCTTTTTGATATACATCAGGCGTTCTTTTTCGACTTTAATCTGCTGCTTGATAGTTGAAGTATCTTCATCAATTTGCTTATACAGGTCAGCAATGTGAACCTTACCCTTCGCCTTTTTGACTGCAATTTTGGTTTTCGATGACCAGACCAGTCGATTGATCAATGCATCGATCTGATCTTGTAATTTCCGGCTTTGTGCATCCAAAGCCAGTTGATAAAACTTGAGTTGCTCTGCACTTAAACCTTTTTGTGAAACATCCTGATCTTGTTCAATCTGCAGTTGCATTCTCAGTAACGTAAACAGATCCTGCTCTGCATAAGCCTCATTGGCACGTTGCAATAATTCAGTTTTCTTGATTTTTTTGACATCATTCACTTCACGGTCAGGGTGAATGATGGCAGCAATCTTTGAATATACAGATTTCACTGACTGCTCTGCCATTGCAGCTGCCTGTTTCTGCTTTTCCTGCTGGCGTTTTAGTTTGGCCTGCTCGCGGATTTGCTGAAAATGATCAGAAGCCCATTCTTCAAATCCCTCAGCATCAGCCGGATCTGGGACATTTTCATTCTTAGAGAATCTTTCTAGTTCATTGGTCTTTTTTTGGCTTTTCCTGAATTGGGCATGTTCAGCGCGTTGCTGATAATAGGCGAAGATTTCATTCACCTTATTGATTTCTTGCGCTGACATTGCCTGAGAATCTTGCAGATAATCTGCCAGGTATTGAATCTTCTCATCCAGCACTATCAACTCGGCCTTGGTGAAATCTGTTTCCTGTAAATGCTTCCAGAGCTGTTCAAGCTGCTCAAACAGAACACCATGCAATTCATGATAGACCGGCATGAAAGTTTTATGCGTATATTGCTGTAGGTCTTCTTCAGCCTGTTGCCATTGTTTTAACTCCAACTTCTGCTGTTCGATTTTATCAATTAAACGATCCAGCTTCTTCTGCTGTGGCGAAAGCGCTGTGAATGGCTGGATTATAGTTTTTAAGTCAAAGAGCATGGCAGCAGAAAGACCCAAGGAAATCTTATCTATATTAATTCTTTCAGCATTCGCCACAAAGTTCTTTTCACCTTAGGCTATTGAAATTTGTATCAGAATTAAAAAAAGCAGAACTAAGTCTGCTTTTTTCACGCGGCTCTTTATTATTCCAGTACCACACGGCCATTTAAAGACTGCACTGGACGGTTATTTGGATGGCCCATTAACTTGGAAAATTCTGAAATCTGTGTCGCAGAGGCTTGCTGGATTTCTTTCAGAATTAACCAGCGCACACCTTCAGAACATGGTGGTGTGGTCAGCGAACCACTAAAGCGATAATAATCCAGATTCTTAGGCAACATCTCATTTACAGGTTGCGGGTTCTTCAAGACGACTTTTTCACCTTGCTTTTTCGGCAAGCGATTCCACATACGTTTAAGCATCGGATTTTCTGTGCCCTGTTCAAACATCATCGCCACTACAGCAAGTTCCCCTTGAGCATTGGCATGGACAAAATGAATCTCTAGAGGATAGCTCTTGCCCTTAATCAGGTTCTCACTTGGGCTATGCAGATGAAACTGTTTCAGCACAAAAGTTTCACCATCCAGCTGCAATTCTCCGCCTTGAGCAAAGTCTACTTGAACGGTATGACCCTTATTTTCAATCGCATGAATCATGGTGTTATAGCTAAACTTGAGCGGTTCCAATTCAGCTTTGACTGTTCGATCAATATTGATCGGTGACTGGTTCAGTCCATTACAGGCTGAATATTTCTGGTTTAGAGTCGACCATTGTTCAGGCTGAGTATAGTTCCAGTCTACATCTGCAAATACCGCTGTACTTAAGCTCATAACCGTTAAAAGCGTGAATATCTTTTTCACAATACATCCTTTCTTGGAAGTCAAAATCAGTATTTTTAATTTAAAAAACAGATTTTTAGCTTGATCTAATCGCTATATTTTTCAGGGCACAACATACAGAAATTTATAAGCATCAAGTTATTTGATTACAAATCATTAAATAGTTCTCATTATTCCAAGGAAATTGCTCAGATTTTATCTTGATATATTTCAGCAGGATATTATTTATGCTGATTAAAAGTCACACAGAGTAAAATGTGAACTGGTTCAAATTTAATCTATTGAATAATCAATCAATATTTACATGAAATATCTATCTTATTTTCTCAAAATCGCTATATCTTTTACTTATAGCGATCACATTCAAAAAACATAATTTATTTTTATTCAAAAACTTACACAATTACAGCAGTAGAATAACAGCCGAGATTGCTAGACTCGGAACAAAGAGTGATCTGGAATAATAACAATGGACTGGGCCACCATATTTATAAATGATACGACCTGGGAGTTTGCCACAGAGATTTTGCTGCGCTGTGTAGTGATGTACGCGATGATTATCCTGTTTCTACGGCTGACAGGTAAACGTGGGGTACGACAACTTTCGATCTTTGAAGTCACCATCATTCTTGCCTTGGGTTCCATTGCCGGCGATCCGATGTTTACAGAAGATCTTCCCCTGATCCAGGCGGCGCTGATCATGTCGGTGATCATTTTCCTGTATCGTCTGACCACCTGGCTCATGATGAAATTTCAATGGTTTGAAGACCTGCTCGAAGGCAAACCGATTCATATTGTGGAAGATGGTTTACTGGTCATTGATGAAATTAAAAAAGGCAAAATGTCTCATGATGAATTCTTTGCTGAGATGCGTCAGCAAGGCATTGAACATTTGGGTCAGGTGCGCTTAGGTTTACTGGAAACAGATGGTAAATTCAGTATTCTATATTTCCATCCAGATGATGTTCGGCATGGGCTCCCGCTTTTCCCTAAATCCTGCTGCATAGTCAAAGAAGTCAAGCCAGAAGAGCTTTATGCCTGTATCTATTGCGGTCAAGTCCAGTATTTAAAAGAAGCGGAACAGATGTGTCCGCGCTGTCACTCTCACCAATGGGCAAAAGCCATGAATAGCCACCGGATTACTTAGAGCTGCTTAAGCCGCTGCAAATGGTCAAAGATTTCTGGTAGTTGCTGAATCTTGTATTGAATATGCGTAGCATCCGGATGAAAACCTTGCATCCACAAAGCATGCATACCTGCAGCTGTTGCACCTTGAACATCATTAACAGGATGATCACCAATATAAAGACACTGTTCTGGCTGTACGCCTAAACGCTCTGCGGTAATCTGGAAAATTTCCGGTTGCGGTTTATTAAAGCCGACCAATCCTGAACTGATAATCTCATCAAAATAATCTGCAATACCTAAACCGCGAATGGTATTTAATCGGGTATCATGTCCGCCATTAGATACAATGGCCAAGCGATAACCTTCAGTTTTAAGCTGTTTTAATACTTGCCCTGCTTGCGGCATCTCTACAGCGAAACGTCCAAACTGGCTAAACCAGAACTGCGCTAGCTCCTCTAGATCTGGTGGAGTTAACCAAGATAATTCCTGCAACAATGCATATGCAGCTGAAGCGCCAATACTGCCATGAGTCAGCAATTCCTTTTTCGGATAACCGCCATTATCGATGCGTCGCACAATCTCGATAATTTTCCCAAGTTCATCCTGTGCTAGTGCCGAAGCATAATATTTTGCCAGATAACGGCTATAAGCCTGTGTCGTCAGGTCACGGTGCGTCAAGGTATTGTCAAGATCGAATAGAACAGCTTGAATGATCATAATTTAAAAAGGAATAGAGGATTTTCTGTCATGGTAACAGCTGGGAACTTTCAGGATTAGACCTAAAATTGCTAAGTTTTGTTGTTTTAAGCATAAAAAAGGCGATGCCAAAGCATCGCCTTTTCTTAGAGTACAAAATCTAAATTAGAATTTGTATTCAACACCTGTACCAACTACTGGTTGTTTAGTTTCAGCTGAACCTTGTTCAAGTGTTAAAAGACCAGTGTAACCGTATGCTTTTACTTGTTTAGAGAATGCATAGTCTGCACCCACAAGAATTTGTTGGGCTTCAAAATCTGCAACATTGGCTTTTGTAAAGCTTGTAGAGTTTTGACTATATTGGCCTTTTACTGTCCATTTATCAGCATTTGGTAATTTATATTCTGCTCCAATTAGCCAGCCTTGTGCATCATCAATATCATTACCATTTACAGCAATACCATTACTTGCCACTGAAGTTGCATTTGAATTACCTTCGACCTTTGCAAGATCAGATGTTTGGAATAACGCCTTAATGGCTAAGTTATCATTTACATTTACTCGGCCAATCGCACGAATTGTATCAGCAGCAGCTAACAAAGCTTTTGCTGCACCAATTTCACCATTTTGTGTGTTTAAGATACCTACACCAGCAAAGTTTGATGGAATCGCTTTATCATAACCAAGACCTAAAACAACTGCTTTGCTGTCATATACTAAAGATGCTGACCATGCATCACCTAAGCCACGGCCTGCAACTTTAGCACCGCCTTTAGAAGAGCTAATACCACCGGCCTCACCTGTAGCTAATAGTGCAGTTGCTTTTAGTTTACCTTCACCGACTGCAAAGCCAGGAGCTTCATAAACGACAACATTATCAATACGGTTTTCACCGGTAAATATACCTGCCATATCCGCTTTATTTGCAACATAGTTATTGAAAGTATCAACTACTGAAGAAAGCTGTTTTACAGGCGTATCGATTTTACCTAGTTTTACTGTACCTAACTTTTCATCTTTAAGGCCGACTAAAAGATTACGCGGTACGAATGTATCATTGCTTCCACCATTGTCTACATAAAAGGTAAATTCAGCTTGATAAAGCCCACTTAAACGGTCAGTAAGTTTCTCCTCACCTTTTAAACCCAAGAATGAATTATTAGTATTCAGTTCAATAACGTCACGATCAGACACAGGTGAAGCATTGTCTTCCGGTAAGTAATCAACTGTGGCATCAATCTCACCATAAAAAGTTGGTGCTGCAAAAGTTGTCCCCGCCAAAAGGCTGAGTGCGATTGCTGTTGCTAACTTAGTTTTCATTAAAAAATCCTTTAACTTATTTTGTTACAAATAATACACACGACGCCTATATTACAAAATTATTAAAAAAATATTTATATATTCTTTTTAATACTTTAGGTGGGGAGTCAATTAACTTACTTATTCATAAGAGATTTTAAATATTTTTCGCTACTTTCATCCATCGGAAAATAGGAATCAGGCAAAAAATCGCGATAATTACGATCAAATTTAGATAGTTTTGGTAACCTAAAGCATCCCCTAGTAGCCCGCTCAGGCTATAAAGTCCCCCGCTTATAGTAGCCATCAAGGCGACCTGAAAGGTGAAATCAGTCCCCGCCAGATGCTTGCGACTGTATTGCATCACCAAGGTCAACATAACGACTAAGAGCATGGCCGATATCATATCCTCGACAGCATTGATAAGATAAATGATCCAGTTTTCTACTTTGTTCTGGGCTTCATATCGTGCAGCCAGCCAAGCATAAGCGATTAGACTAAGTATTTTCAGAATAGAGAAAATCATTAAACTCCAACTGCGCGACCAGTATTTCAAACACCAGCCTGCTAGCCCTGCGCCAATCAACGCTGCAAAAGCGCCGAGCATGGTGACACAAATACCAATCTGACCAAAACTCAGTCCCAAATCGACCATCAAAGGTTTTAATAATGGCCCAGACAGACCATCCGCCACTTTAAAGGTTAGTAAAACCAGCAGCCATGTCGCCAAGGTAGAATCAGCTAAAAAATATTGAAAATAAGCTTTAATTCTAGTCCGAGCAGTTAATTTTTCAGATGATGAAGAAATCATCTTTTGGTGATTCGGCTCTTTAAACCATAACACCGGTAAAGTATTCAGAAAGACCAGAACTGCCAGCAGTAAAAAGGTCATCTGCCAATGCAAAAAGTCGAGTAACCACAGGATTGCCCCGCCTCCAACAATAAAGCCCAAGCGGGAACCAATCACCTGAAAGGTATTACCCCAGTGTTGCTGTTCATTTTTTAAAATATTGACTGCCAGTCCATCCGTGGCAATATCCTGAGTAGCACCGATCCCATTCATCACTAACAACGTGATAAAAAAGATCAGCAGATACAGCGGCTGGTTTAAGGCTTGGATCGGCAAGAAGGACAGTCCAATCAGTACAGAGACGGAAAGCCATTGCAAAGGGATAATCCAACTTCGATAATGGCCTCGAGATTTTGATCCATGTCGATCAACTAAAGGTGCCCAGAAGATTTTTATCGACCATGGCAGCATGAGCAAGCCAAAGCTACCAATATGTGCCAGAGATACGCCTTCAGCCCGCAGAATGACCGGTAAGGCATGGGTCATAAACCCGACCGGAAGCCCCTGTGCCCAATATAGGGAAAACAATAAAATATAAGTATTCTGCATATTCAGCGCAGGTCCTTAAGGTAAAAATGCTAAAAGCGTCCATCATCGCTATACATTTTGCCAATGATCCGGATTTTACAACAGTCTAATATGATCAAAAATAAAGAAAAATAAGTTTCAGGATGAGACATCGATGAGTACAACACGTTTCCCCAGACTCCCTCCATTAGTTCCCTCCCGCGGAGGTAAACTGAGCCAGACCCTGTTTAAACAGCTATTTTTGGCTCAGGGCTGGCAGCTTAAAGGCGAATTTCCTAACCTGCCTAAAGCAGTGGCAATTATTTCCCCGCATACCTCGAATATCGATGCCTGCTTAGGCTTTAATGCTCTACTCGGTCTGGGTATTCAGATTACGATTTTTGGTAAAGACAGCCTGTTTCGTACTCCGCTTAAACCCATTCTGGAATGGATCGGTGTAGTTCCTGTAGTACGCGATACACCGCAAGGTCACACCCGACAAATTGTTGACGTAATTAATAAGACAGACCGGATCTGGGTAGGTATGGCACCGGAAGGTTCTCGCAAGGCGCCAGAAAAAATCCGCAGCGGTTTCTACCACATTGCCAAGGCAGCCAATTTACCGATCGTAATGTTTTCCTTTGACTATGACATCAAGACCATTCATATCCTCGGTGTATATCACCTGACAGGTGATTATGAATATGATCTGGAACAGATCTATAAGCATTATGAAGGTAAATTTTCGGCCAAAAATCCGGATTGGGTCGCCAAGCCGTTACAAAAGCTTTTGAAAAAAGACTAGGCAAAACTGGCTTTTTTTGATGTGATAGCCTGAATTTTGTTGATTTAATCTCCAGTTTTTTATAATGAAATTAGCCCGTTATGCTCTGATTGGCTGCTTGGGCTTAAGCCTTGCAGCATGTGATAAAGCTACTAAAACCCCAGCACCCTCTACTCCTCTTCAGGCTCGTGAACCTGTGGTAGCTATTGCTCTCGGTGGTGGCGGTGCCAAAGGCTTTGCCCATATCGGGGTACTTAAAGTCCTCGAATCGCATGGCATCAAACCGAAGATTGTTACTGGAACCAGTGCCGGGAGTTTCGTAGGCAGTCTATATGCCAGCGGCAAATCTCCTTATCAGTTGCAGCAAATTGCCTTGAACTTTAAAGAATCCGATATTCGTGATTTAACCCTGAACCGCCAAGGAATTATTGCCGGACAGAAACTGCAGGATTTCGTCAATAAAAATGTCGCGAATAAACCAATTGAACAGTTCCCGATTCGCTTCGCGGCGGTGGCAACCCGTCTGGACAATGGCCGTAAAGCTGACTTTATCAAAGGCAATGCCGGACAAGCTGTTCGTGCCTCTTGCAGTATTCCGAATGTCTTTGTACCCGCTGTAATTGGCGGTACAAAATATGTCGATGGCGGTCTGGTTAGCCCGATTCCGGTAAAAACTGCTAAGGATATGGGAGCTGATATTGTTATTGCCGTAGATATTTCCGCACGTCCGGACAGCAATAAAGCGCTCAACATGTGGGGCGTACTGGACCAGACGATTAATATCATGGGTCAGCAAAGCATCAATGAAGAACTCAGCCAGGCCAATATTGTAATCCAGCCTAAAGTAGGCCATATCGGTACGCTAGATTTAAAAGCCAGCAATGAGACCATTCTCGAAGGTGAAAAAGCCGCGCAACTAAAAATCCGTTCAATTGAAAAAGCCATCAGTGATTTTAGGCAGTCTCCGGCTGCATTCAAGCCTGCACGACCGGCAAAATTTTAATCAGAAATTTTTTATATTCATCTGTTGCCGCATCTGCTACATTGGAAGTAAATCATATAAAGATGATGATTAATTAAATACTTAGCAATATAGGTCACGATATGGAATTAGTTCTTGAACCTTGGCACTGGTTTGTATTGGGAATACTTCTTATTCTTTCAGAATTACTCCTGCCCGCTTTTGCTGCCCTCTGGTTCGGGATTGGTGCCATTATGGTCGGCATTCTGTACTGGATGTTCCCGATGATGGGACTGACCACCCAGATCCTGACCTGGATCATCCTGTCTGTTCTTTGTACTTTGCTCTGGTTTAAGTTTATCAAGCCGCTTTCTATCGACAAGACCAAAGCCGGCTTGTCGCGTGAGGCCACTATTGGCCAAATTGGCATGGTGATTCAGACCGATCTTGAACAGGATCAGATCCGGGTCCGTTTTCCGCTGCCAGTTTTAGGCTCGGATGAATGGGATTGCCGCGCTCTGGATAAAGTTCAGGTTGGAGATCGTGTCCGTGTTGTCGATATCTTGGGAAATGACCTGGTTGTACAGCCCCACAGCACTCAATATCAAAACGAAAAAGGTGAATAAATTATGTCTGCTGGCACTATCATTGTTATTGCGTTCTTGGCCTTTATTGCGATTACCATTTTTAAAGGTGTACGGATTGTTCCACAAGGCTATAAATGGATCGTGCAACGTCTGGGTAAATATCACACCACACTCAATCCTGGCCTGAATTTTGTCATTCCTTATGTAGATGAAGTGGCTTATAAAGTCACCACCAAAGATATCGTTCTGGATATTCCTTCTCAGGAAGTAATTACCCGTGATAACGCTGTCTTGCTGATGAATGCGGTAGCTTATATCAACCTGACAACTCCAGAAAAAGCGGTATACGGGATTGAGAACTACTCATGGGCAATTCAGAACCTGGTACAAACGTCACTACGTTCAATCGTGGGTGAAATGGATCTGGATGATGCATTATCTTCACGTGATCATATCAAGGCGCGTTTAAAGTCCAGTATTTCGGATGATATTTCAGATTGGGGTATCACCTTAAAGACGGTTGAAATTCAGGATATTAAACCTTCTGTAACCATGCAGACGGCGATGGAAGAACAGGCAGCGGCAGAGCGTCAACGTCGTGCAACTGTCACTAAAGCAGACGGTGAAAAACAGGCCGCCATTCTGGAAGCTGATGGTCGTCTGGAAGCATCACGTCGTGATGCAGAAGCACAAGTCGTACTGGCAGAATCTTCACAGCGTGCGATTGATATGGTGAGTCAAGCGATTGGCGATAAGGAAATTCCTGTGGCTTATCTGTTGGGTGAACAATATGTCAAAGCCATGCAGGATATGGCCAAGTCTCCAAATGCCAAGACTGTGGTCTTGCCTGCCGATGTGCTGAATACCATTCGCGGTGTGATGGGACGTCACTAAATTTCAGAGATACTTCACAATAGGCAGCCAATTGGTTGCCTATTTTTCTTTTAAAATAAGAAAATCTCAGCAAAGATTGTGAATTTATGGTTAAATTTCGCGTTTATTTTTGAAATCCTCTGGATTCGATGTTGCTTAGCTTTCGGATTAAAGTCTTTCGCATCTGTCAAAATCCTTGTTTCGATCTACTGTCCAACTTAAAAATGGATACCGTATGAGCTCCCTAAATCCAACCTTAATTACCTTTCTTTTTTATATTGTCGGCATGGTCGTGATTGGCCTGATGGCATACCGTGCGACAAACAACTTTTCTGATTACATCTTAGGGGGCCGACGTTTAGGTAGTTTCGTAACTGCACTTTCTGCAGGGGCTTCCGACATGAGTGGCTGGCTGCTGATGGGCTTGCCGGGCGCAATTTATCTTTCAGGCCTGTCTGAAATGTGGATTGCGATTGGTCTGATTATCGGTGCATGGCTAAACTGGCTGTTGGTTGCGGGCCGTTTACGGGTCCATACCGAAGTCCAGCACAATGCCCTGACCCTACCGGACTATTTCTCGAACCGTTTTAACGATCAGAAAAAAGTACTGCGTGTGGTTTCTGCATTTGTCATTCTGATTTTCTTTGCAATTTATTGTGCTTCAGGCATGGTGGCAGGGGCACGTCTATTCGAAAGCATGTTCGACATGTCTTATAGTACGGCACTCTGGATCAGTGCGATTGCAACCATCAGTTATGTATTTATCGGCGGTTTCCTGGCAGTCAGCTGGACCGATACCATTCAGGCAACCCTGATGATCTTTGCCCTGCTCCTCACACCAATTGTAACCATTCTGACTTTTTCAGATATGTCACAAGTTACGCTCGCTTTGGAAGCCGCACGCCCACAGGCCATGAACCTGGTCGGTGATCTAAGTACCATCGCAATCCTGTCCTTAATGGCATGGGGTTTGGGTTATTTTGGTCAGCCGCATATTTTAGTACGTTTTATGGCCGCCGATTCAGTGAAGTCGATTCCGAATGCACGTCGTATCGGGATGACCTGGATGACACTTTGTCTAGGTGGCGCAGTAGCTGCAGGTTTCTTTGGTATTGCCTACTTTCAGCAACATCCGGAAATCGCTACTGTGGTGAATGCCAATCCTGAAACCGTATTTATGGAACTGACTAAAACCCTGTTCAATCCATGGATTGCCGGTGTGGTTCTGGCGGCCATTCTCGCTGCTGTGATGAGTACATTGAGTTGTCAGTTACTGGTTTGTTCAAGTACATTGACTGAAGACTTCTATAAATCATTTCTGCGTAAAAATGCCTCACAAAAAGAACTGGTTTGGGTCGGTCGTTTGATGGTGCTTCTCATTGCTTTATTGGCAATCTGGATGGCTGGTAATCCTGAATCTAAAGTGCTGGGGCTGGTAGCGTATGCCTGGGCTGGTTTTGGGGCTGCTTTTGGTCCATTGATTATTCTGTCTCTGTTCTGGAAACGTATGACCTTGAATGGTGCTTTGGCAGGTATGATCGTTGGTGCATGTATGGTGATTCTGTGGAAAAATACTATTGGTGGAACAGGTCTTGGCTTTATACCAGCCGGTATCTATGAAATTATTCCAGGCTTTATCTGTTCATGGATTGCGATTGTAGTTGTGAGTCTACTCGGCAAAGCACCAACAGCTGAAATTACAACACGCTTTGAACAGGCAGAACGTCTCTATAACGAAAGCAAATAATTCCATATACATTAGGACTTACGCACTATT
>NZ_DCRI01000037.1:0-34985 GCF_002324975.1 Acinetobacter sp. UBA1496
CTTGGTATTTGAATCTGCGAATTAAAAAAGCCCCTGATGGAGCTTTTTTGAATTGAAGTTTTAACCTAATTTATTGACTAATTTTAGCGGTAATACTTTCATTGCCAAACCGAGTGGCAACCAAGGCCACTTCGGTACATAAGCCTTGACTGGCGCTTTTTCAATTTCTTCTGCCAATAGACGTGAACCCGTTTTCTCATCCACTTCAAACGGTAATTTTTTCGCGCCTTCATTGATTTCAGTACGAATATAGCCTGGGAAAATGGTCGTAACTTTAATTGGTGTATCAATTAGCTCAGCACGAATGCCTTCAGCCAGATGTGTAACCCCTGCCTTACTTGCGCCATAAGCGGTCAAGTGTTTTGGCATACCACGCATTGCGCTCATCGATGAAATCATCACCAGATGACCGGAGTTTTGTGCGCGGAAAATTTCCACTGCAGCTTCACATTGTGCCAATGCAGAAATAAAGTTGGTTTCGACAGTGGCTTTATTGATTGCAAAATTACCTTTACCAATCCGGCGGCCTTCACCTACACCGGCATTGACAATAATCCGGTCAATGGTGCCAAAGTCTTCTTTAAAGGCACGGAAAACCTCAAAAACCTGATCATAATTGGTCACATCCAGTGTTTTGGCAATGACTTTAATATCATATTGGCTTTCGAGTTCCTGCTTCAAAGTTTCCAAACGTTCCAGACGACGTGCACAAATCGCCAGGTTATACCCTTTTTTTGCAAATTCACGTGCCATACCGGCACCAATCCCTGAACTTGCACCAGTAATTAAAATCGTTTTAGCCATATTTTTACCCTATCCCTTTATTTTTTTCTAAGGTGTTTTATCTTCAAAAATTTTTAAATCCAGGTTAGCAGGTCTGGACGTTGTGCTTTAATAAAATGATGTTCATTCAAGCTGAGTAGCTGGGGTTTATTTCCGACCAGACGTAATGTAGTAATGCTGGTATTAGTAATTGCCCAGTTTAAAGCGAAAGTTTTCTCTGGACTCAGACCCAGGATTTTGCCTACCGCGACAGAGATGACACCACCCGAGGTATACACGATTGCATAGCGCGGTTTAGTTTGCGCAAGCTGATCACATAAATTTTGCAAACCGGTTTCTACACGGCTTTTAAAATTGGGCCAGGATTCATCGTATTCGTGGTGATAATCATCACAGGTCCATCGAGCAATCGCTCCACTAAAGATTTTGCTCAAATAGTCTCGCGGATTGGCATGTTCTGAGACATCCTGCTTCAGCAGTTCTGGCTGATTAAAACGCGGTTCATAACGGGCAAAGACCTGCTGATGATTAAACTCATTCCAGGCACTATCGGTCAAAATCTCGCTTTCAGGAAAACATTCATCTAGAGATAACTGCGCCGTTTGTTGATGACGTTGCATAGAACCAGCCATTACATACGGTGCTTCTTTCAGAATTTCATCAAAATAACGACCGAGCAATTTTGCCTGTAGTTCCCCATTTGGTGAAAGCTGATCATAACTGGCTGCCCCGAAAGATGCCTGTCCATGCCGGATCAAGTAAATGGTGGTCATTTTTGCATTAACTCTTTAAATTTCAGGATATATTTTTGTGCAATGTCATTGGCTTCAAGCTTTTGTAGACCAATCAGTTTTAATGCACGGATATGCAAGGCATGAATCACTACCCAAAAATCCTTAAAGGCCGGATTGTTGGTTTGTTTGTGGTAATAACGGTAATAGATCTGCTGAGCAATCACTGAGAGACGGAAAATCCCAAACACTTCATAGAATGTCCAGTTTTCCGGTTGCAGACCGGTTTTCTCCAGATAGTAATCCACCACTTCTTTACGGGTAAACATACCTTTTAAATTGGTGGGCTGACGACGTGTTGCTTTAAAAATGGCATTGTCCGTATCTTCTACCCAATAAGCCAAGGCAGAACCCAAGTCCATCAGCGGATCACCCAGGGTGGCCATTTCCCAGTCCAGCACCCCAATAACTTCAGTTGGATTTTCTGGATCCAAAATGACATTATCAAAACGCCAGTCATTGTGAATGACACAGGTTTTAGAATCAGATGGAATATTATCTTTCAGCCAGTTACGCACGTATTTAAAAGATGGAACATTTAATGTTTTGGCTTTTTCGTAACGTGCATCCCAGCCTTCTACCTGACGACGGCAATAGCCTTCACCTTTGCCTAACTTTTCCAGTTCTGTACCAGTGTAAGGAACTTGGTGTAGTTCGATCAGCTTATCAATCACATTAATACATAGAGTCTGGATATCTGGTTCAGTCAGTTGTAATTCAGGCGGCAGCTTGGCACGCGGAATAACCCCTTCAATGCGTTTCATTACATAAAAATCACAGCCAATGACTGATTCATCCTGACAAAGTGCCACCATTTCAGGTACGACTGGATAGTGTTCAGCCAAAGCTTTTTGTACATGATATTCACGTGCCATGTCATGCGCAGATTTAGCTTTAGTCCCTTGAGGCGGACGACGTAGAATCAAATCGGCATTGGCATATTGCAAACGATAAGTCCAGTTTGAAGCTCCACCGGAATATTGAGTAAGCTCTAAAGGACCTTCTACATTTACTCCTTGTTGATTTAACCAATCTGTGATGGCCTGTACATCCAGTTCCTCACCTTCACGAACTGACCCACCTACATCAATGACCGCCATAATTTTTCCTTAAAATCTTCTAATACGTTTCAATGTTCTGTATATAAAGCCAGCTTATTTTTTACGACGTGTGCTATAACCACGTTTTGCCAGTTCCAGCTTGGCAATCATACCTTTATGCACTTCATCCGGACCATCAGCCAGACGTAAGGCACGGGCTTGGGCAAAGAATCCGGTCAGCGGTGTATCACGAGAAACACCCGCACCACCGTGGATCTGAATCGCCATATCCACAACTTTTTCCAGTACACTTGGCGCAACGACTTTAATTGCAGAAATTTCAGTCAGTGCTGCCATATTCCCTAAAGTATCCATTTTATAGGCAGCATACAAGGTTAATAATCGAGCCTGATCAATGGCAACGCGAGCTTCTGCGACACGTTCCAGGTTACCACCCAGTTTTAAAATCTCTTTACCAAATGCGGTACGGCTCATACCCCGGTCAATCATAAGTTCTAATGATTTTTCAGCAGCACCAATGCAACGCATACAATGGTGAATACGGCCTGGCCCTAAACGCCCTTGGGCAATTTCAAAGCCTTGACCTGCACCCCCAATAAAATTCGAAACTGGAACACGAACATTATCGAAGCTGACTTCGCCGTGGCCATGTGGTGCATCATAATCACCAAAGACTGGAAGCATCCGTTCAATTTTCACGCCTGCAGTATCGACTGGAACTAAAACCATGGAATGCTGATGATGACGGTCTTTGGATTCATCCGGTGTATGTGCCATAAAGATGATGATTTTGGCATTCGGATCTCCCAAACCCGAAGACCACCATTTACTACCATTCAAAACAATTTCATCACCTTCAACTACTGCCGTCGCCTGCATATTGGTAGCATCACTTGAAGCCACAGCAGGTTCAGTCATACAGAACACTGAACGGATTTTCCCTTCCAGAAGTGGTATCAACCATTGCTGTTTTTGTTCTTCAGAACCATAGCGCCACAATACTTCCATATTACCGCTATCTGGCGCATTACAGTTAAAGACGGTAGGTGCAATCAGGCTTCGTCCAGAAAGTTCAGCGATATGTGCATATTCCTGAACGGATAATCCCTGACCTAATTCTGGACAAGGCAAAAACATATTCCAGAGACCTGCCACTTTGGCTTTATCTTTCAATATTTCAAGCTCTGCCGGCCATTGCCATTTGGTCCAGTCGCCACCTTGATTCAGTTGATGCACCTGATGCCAGAAACCAGCCTCGACAGGTTCAATTTCATCAGTAATAAACTTTTTTGTTCTATTTAAATAATCCTGTGCTTGTGCAGACAACTCAAACATTGCTTTATCCCTCTGAATATTCTAATTCATACGCTTTACAACACCTTAACCCAAAATATATTATGAATAAAATGATTTAATTCCATATAGCAGTATGCATAGTATTCATTCAAAAACCGTGATGGACCTACGAAATTTTCATCGTATTGATATTAATCTTTATCCACTTTTTATTGCCATCTATGAACAAAACAGTATTTCTAAAGCCGCGCAAATTCTATCGATAAGCCAGTCAGCGGCCAGTCATGCTTTACAACGTTTAAGACAGCATTTACAGGATGATTTATTTGTACGAACGGGTAGCAAGATGCAGCCCACACCGTTTGCGGATCAGATCTATCCTGAAATTAAAAATGCACTTTTTGCGATTCAGAATATTTCGATGCAGCATCAGCAATTCAGACCGGAATTGATTCATAGCTTAAAAATCGCTGTACATGATGAAATTGAACCCATGATATTTCCAAAACTGGTTCAACATTTTCAAAAAATTAACATGGATCTTCAGCTGAGTAGCATGAAACTCGACCGTAAAAATATTGCTGCAGATCTCGCCTCTCAACAGGTCGATTTTGTCATTGATCTGGAGCAAAGTATTAGTGAAAAAATTCAGTTTGAACGACTTGTACAAGATGAATTCGTGGTCTGTACACAACAAACAGAAATGAATGAACAGATTTATCTGGCCTCACCTCATATTGGCGTTTCCTCACGCCGTACGGGAGTTTTAGTTGAAGATATATATTTAAGTCGAAAACATTATTCCCGGCAGATTTTTTTACGTTGTCAGCACTATTCCACAGCCCTGCAAATTCTGGAACAGCAAAAGACTGCCATGCTGACAATTCCTAAAAATGTATTGACACATCTACAGTTAGCAAACTGTCTGAATATTTTTGACGTTCCTGTACAACTGCCGAAAATTAATATGGGGATGTATTGGCATAAAGATTTGCAAGAAAATAAAAGACATCAATTTTTGAGAAATGAAATTTATAAAATTTTTACTTAGGCTATTTATCAGATGATTTAAAATTGCTTAGGCTATTTTATTATCAGGTTTTAGGATTGAGATTGGCTTAATTTGATAGTGCTTAGGCTATTTTATCGGTACAAAACTAAACACTGATTGATGACTTTTTAAGCCTTATGCGGAGTGGCTTTGATCTAAAATGGCTCGACTTTTAGCTGTGTTTATGCGGCTGTTTTTGCTGATTTGGATCTTGCCCTTGTTACATCTCTCCACCACCTGGCAAATTGTGCTGGGCTTCGTACTTCTGTGTTTTTCCTATTATCTACTGCATAAAATTACGGTGTATTTAAAGGACCTATTTCGCCCCTTTAAGAAAGGTAAGAAATACTGGTGCCGGGTTAGTGCTGTCAGTGATGGCGATACCCTCACCTGCTACCGTTTTAATATCCGTCGCTCTGAGACCAAACTGCGCTTTGCTTATGTCGATGCACCTGAATCTTCACAGGCCTATGGTAAGGAATCGCTACGCCTGGTTCAAAGTATGGTTAAAAATAAAATGATTCGTGTATAAATTACTGATATTGACCGATATGGTCGCTGTGTCGGTGTGGTCTATCGTTATCGCAAGAATATCAATGAAGAGATTGTGAAACGTGGTGCGGCATGGGTTTATGAGGAATATATCCGGGATAAAAACCATTTACGCTATATGATGGAACTACAGAATAAAGCCAAAAAGCAGAAAAAAGGGTTATGGAAAAATAGCCGCCCTGTCCGTCCAAGTGTGTATCGTAAACAGATCAAAGCCTCATCTTGATTTTTAAGATCTAAAATTTAGCTTATAAAAAAGGGATCTGTACTAACAAATCCCTTTTGCTTGTTCAGTTCATATGATGACCTAATAGGCCAAATGCACCAGAAAGCGGAATGCCCCTGCAATAAGTGCCAGTGTCAAAAAACCTGCAAGCCATAAGCCTACAAACCATACTATCTGTTTGCGTGTCATACCTGCTCCTTAATGATAACCATCATCACCAACACGCACCTTGTGTCGGAATACCCAATAGGACATGCAGGTATAAATCACGATAATCGGAATCAGGACTAAGGCTCCAATCAAAGCAAATAACTGACTATTTTCATGCGCCGCTGCCTGCCAGATCGTGACTGATGGTGGAATAATATAAGGCCACAGACTAATCAGAAAACCGGTATATGCCAGGAATACCAGCACTAACATATAGGAAAATGGGCCTAGTTCACTGCGTCTTTTACAGGCACGTAAGGCCAGCCAGGTAAACAATATGACCAGGATCGGTACGGGCATAAAGTAGGTAAATTGAGGCTGGCTGAACCAGCGCTCCGCAATTTGCGGATGGGTCAACGGCGTATAAACACTAACAGCACCTAGAATAATCAATAAGGCTATAATCAGCTTCGGCATCAGTTTAAACATGCGATCCTGTAAATCATCACCGGTTTTATAAATGAGCCATCCACAGCCTAATGCTGCATATAGCACCACGACACTGATTCCTGTAAAGATACTAAATGGACTGAGCCAATCCAGACCACCACCTACATAGACACCATTTCGTGTTTCAATTCCCTGAATATATGCACCCAGAATCATCCCTTGCAAGAAACTGGTGACGATCGATCCACCTATAAAAGCTTTATCCCACCAGTGTTTGCTTTTATTCGCCTTAAAACGGAACTCAAAAGCAACACCACGAAAAATCAAGGCGATCACCATCAGGATAATCGGCATATACAGTGCTGAGAGTACCGTCGAATAAGCCAATGGAAAGGCAGCAAATAATCCAGCGCCCCCTAGAACCATCCAAGTTTCATTACCATCCCAGACCGGAGCGACCGTATTCATCATGACATCGCGTTCATCCTGATGCGGGAAGAATGGAAATAGAATGCCAATGCCCAGATCGAAACCATCGAGAATAGTATAGACCAGTACACCCAGTCCAATAATCGCAATCCAAATTAATGATAAATCAATCATTTTTTATCCTCCTGATCCGGATGTTCAGGAACCTCTTCAATACGTTCGCGAATACTGCTCAATGGTCGACGGGAAGCCTGAACCACATCGCTATCCGATTCATGGTGTGGTCTGGAATGAATAAATTCTGGACCTTTATGCATTAGGCGCAACATGTAGAAAATTCCTACGCCAAAAACAACGCAGTACACCACCACAAAGATAATCAAGGTCAAACCAACCTGTTCAGCGGACACTGGTGATAATGCATCTTTGGTCCGCATAATGCCGTAGACAACCCAAGGCTGACGGCCGACTTCTGTGGTAAACCATCCTGCCAGCATGGCAAGAAATCCGGATGGACCCATGATGAGTGCAAAACGATGCAGACCACGTGACTCATAAAAACGTCCTCGGGTACGTGACCATAGCCCCCATAATGCAAGCAAGAGCATCAACATACCCATCCCGACCATAATCCGGAAACTCCAGAACACGACCAGTGAATTGGGTCGATCTTCAGGCGCAAAATCTTTAAGTCCCGTGACTTTTCCATCCATAGAGTGCGTCAGAATCAGGCTACCCAATTTAGGAATACCAATTGCATATTTGGTTTCTTCCGCTTGCATGTCTGGAATCCCAAACAGGTATAAAGGCATTCCTTCATCATGATTGGTTTCCCAATGGCCTTCCATCGCGGCCAGTTTGGCTGGCTGATGTTCAAGTGTATTCAGACCATGCATATCCCCCACAAAAATCTGTAAAGGTGCAAGTGCCAGAATCAGCCACATGGCCATGGAAAATGAAGTTTTAACTAAAGGATCGCGACGACCCTTGATCAGATGCCATGCCGCTGTTGAAGCTACAAGTAAGGCCGAGACCAAAAAGGCGGCCATCGCCATATGGGCCAGACGATAAGGAAAAGACGGGTTAAATACGATCGCTACCCAGTCCTGCGGGACGATTAGGCCGTTTTCAATCGCAAAACCTTGTGGGGTCTGCATCCAGCTATTGGAAGATAAAATCCAGAACATGGAAATACAGGTGCCAACTGCGACCATTAAAGTGGAGAAAAAGTGTGCTCGTGGGCCAACCCGATCCCAGCCAAAGAGCATGATGCCCAGGAATCCGGCTTCTAAAAAGAACGCAGTTAAAACTTCATAAGCCAGCAAGGGTCCGGTCACACTTCCAGCGACCCGGGAAAACTCACTCCAGTTGGTTCCGAACTGATAGCTCATTACCACACCGGATACGACGCCCATACCAAATGCGACGGCGAAAATTTTGACCCAAAACTTGAACAGATCCTGAAAAATCGGATTTTTAGTCTTTAGCCAGCGCCATTCCAGAATAGCCAGAAAACTTGCCAATCCGATTGAAATTGCAGGAAAGATAATATGAAAAGATACAGTAAAGGCGAACTGTATACGTGCTAACTCTAATGCAGTTAAACCCAGAGTCATAAACTTCACCTATGCAGTGTTATTTGGCATATCTGCCCTTCAGTTATTAAGTGATGGATTTTTCTAGTGCTTAGGTAGCTTAGGCTGAATCATTCTTAAAAGTATGTAGTCTTTTGTTGATTATTTTTTAATCAGGTTAAAGACTTGTAATAACTTAGTTAAAAAGACGTTAACCATGCAAAAATTTTCAAAATTTCCCTCTTGTCTAATTGAATAAAGAGGCGTAAATTAGGCACAATTTAGTTAGCCAGGTTAACTATATGTTTCAACCCTCTTCCAGATTTCGTTCACTGTTGCTGCGTTGTGCACGACTCATGAGTGATGAAATCAATACTATTTTGTTATCCTCCCAACTTAATTATTCCTTATGGCAAGTGCTCTATACCATTCAATCCCAACAGCAATGCACGCTGGTTGATATTTCAAGCTATTTAAATGTTTCAAAACCAAGCATAACCAAACGTATCCAGCATTTAAGTGAACTCGACTTAATCTGCCAGATCGAAACCGAAGATAAACGTCAAAAAGTATTTAAACTCAGCGAGCAAGGGGTTAAAACCTTTAACCTGTGTTCTAAACAGATTGATGCTTTTGAAGATCAGTTACTGCAACAGATTGACGCAGATGATCTGCAAAGCAGTAAAAATACTTTGGTTCAGCTGATTCAGCAATTACACCCTTCATCTCAGGAAACACCACAATGAGCCAAGATCAAGCCCGCTTATGGACCCCTAATTTCGTCCTGGTCAGTCTGGTTAATTTCCAGCTTGTTCTGGTGTTTTACCTGCTGGTGATTGTGATTGTCGGTTTCTCGGTCGCTGAACTGGGAGCATCGACTGCACAAGCCGGTCTGGTATCCGGTCTGTTTATTGTCGGAACGCTAATTGGACGCTTATTTATTGGGAAGTTGCTGAATCGTCTAGGGCTGAAAAATACTCTAGTGATTGGCCTGACTGGCTTTTTGCTATTTTCCGGACTTTATATGATTCCGGCCAAACTAGAAGTGTTATTGGGTATTCGTCTGATCCACGGCTTTATGATGGGTATGGCCTCTACCGTACTCGGCACAGTAATTGCGCAAACCATTCCGGCAACACGACGTGGTGAAGGTATCGGTTATTTCAGTATGAGCAGTACGCTTGGTACAGCGATTGGTCCTTTTGTCGGGATCTGGCTGATGACGAATTTTAATTATCAGGTGATTTTTATCTTCACCACTATCGTTGCGTTCAGCTGCCTGATTTGCGGTCTGTTTATCCAGCCGCCGCGCCTTAAAGCGAGTGGTACATCGACTTCCTCTGTTCCACAATCTGCCAGTAAGCTAGCTCAGTATGTAGAGCCCAATGCCTTGCCGATTGCAGTGATTGTCCTGCTGGTGGCTACCTGTTATTCAGGCGTATTGTCCTTTATTCACTTCTATGCCAAAGACATCAATCTGGTCGAAGCAGCCTCTTTCTTCTTCTTGATGTATGCCTTTGCCATTCTGCTGTCGCGTCCTTTTACTGGCCCATTAATGGACCGTAAAGGTGAAAACATCATTATCTACCCTGCAATCGTGATTATGGCAGTAGGTATTCTGATGCTGAGTCAGACACAAAACTCTGTGATGTTACTGGCGAGTGCCGCGTTATTAGGTTTTGGTTTCGGGAATATCCAGTCCGTGTGTCAAACCATTGCTGTAAAAAGTACCACCTTGCAACGGATGGGTCTGGCCACCTCAACTTTCTTTATTGCGCTAGATGCCGGTCTTGGTTTCGGACCTTATTTCCTCGGTATGCTGCTTGATCAGGTGGGTTATCGTCAGCTTTATCTGTTCTCTGCATTGCTTACCTTTAGCTGTCTGATCTGGTATTACCTGCTGCATGGCCGCAAGGTTAAATCGACCTCAGTCAAAGCTTAAACGAGTTGATTCAATACTTTTTTAAACGGGCATCAAGCCCGTTTTTTTATATTTCGACTCTTTTAAATGACGCTTATTTTTATCATTATGAAATATATATTTTACACAATGTTAAATATATATTACATTTTAAATGATGTTGGAGTAAAGACATGTTAAAGAATGACATCATCGTGTCCCGTGCTAAAAAACGTTGGACACAACAACAGCTTGCTGATGCAGTGGCAGTTAGCCGCCAAACGATTGCTGCATTAGAAAAAGAGAAGTACAACCCTTCCTTGATACTGGCATTCAAGTTAGCAAATGTGCTTGAAACCACGATTGAGGAACTGTTTAGTTATGCTGAGGAAGAAACATGACACTATATTGGTTATTGATGGCTAGTATCTTAAGTATTGTGGTTGCTGTGATTTGCTGTGAAATATATAAAATACGCTTTGAGTGCTCACAGGAAGCCAAAGACGAAAGAGGAACCATGATTTTATTAAAACAAAAATCATTGTCCTATAACATTTTATTTTTGGGGATTAGTTCAGCCTTTTTGATCATCATCGGATTTGAAGGCTTCGGACTAAAATGGTTAGAACGTGAAGTTTTCATTTATTGGATCATGTTCACTGGCTTCCTGCAAAGCATCGCCTCAACTATTTATACGCATTATTTACGTAAAGACATCTTTAGCTAATAAGTATGTTAAGAGAGATTTTCGAATCTCTCTGTTTATCAAAATCTAGAAACGTCGGCTAAAACGACGACGATATTCTAAGGGTGTTAACCCTGTTTTTTTATAAAATAAACGCCGAAATGAGCTTGGATCCTGATAGCCGACATTTTGCATAATCAGATCTATTGCCTGATCAGTTTCCTCAAGCCGTTTGCGTGCTGCTTCAATGCGAATGGCTTGCAGATACTGATTCGGTGCAATATTTAGCGCCTGCTTAAAATGCCGGATTAAAGTACGAGTGGTGACATTAAAACGTTCTGCCAGTGCATTCAAAGTGAATTCTTCATGAAAATGCTGCTCTAACCAGTCCTGAATCTTTTGCACCAGTTCATCATGATGAGGTTGACCAATCTTCATTAATGAATAAGACAATTGACTATCACGTCGATAATCAATCACAAAGGATTTGGCAGATTGCATGGCAACTTCAAAACCATAGAAACGTTCAATCAGATGCAAGCCTAAGTCAAACCAGGCCAAGCCTCCACCTGCACAGTAAATATTCTGATCCCGGCTAATCATCAGATCGGCATTGAGTTTGACCTGAGGATAACGGGCACGAAACATGTCCTGAAATCCCCAATGCGTTGTCGCCACACGTCCATCTAAAATGCCGGCTTCTGCCAGAAAGAAATTTCCGGTGCAGTTTCCAGCGATTAAGGTGGATTGTGCATGGGCGGAAGTTAAAAACTGAATCAGGCCTGGATTTTCATCCAGTACCTCTTGAATAGGTGCGGCAATGGTCGGCACTACCAGAATATCTGCTGTTTGAATCTCTTTATACGCACAATGAGCTTGCAATTCCAGACCATTAATACAACGAATTGGCTGTCCATCTGGACTGGCGATCCTGACTTTAAACAGGCGTTGCACATCCTGCTGCTGAATCCGGTTCCAGCTCACGCCAGCCATAGCAAATAAATCGACGACACCTGTAATTGCTGAAGCCAAAGCACCATCAAAGCCTAAAATCACTACCTGTTGCATATTTTTCTATTTGTCTTTTTTCACCCTATTCATGTCATTATTGACAATCCTCCTTGATAAATGCAACTGCTAGTCTTGATGCTATCTCAAGGATTACACATTCAGGATCGTACTGTGACTCAGCTGATTAATGATAAAGACCTCAATTTTCTGCTTTATGATGTTTTCAAACTCGAAGCCTTAACTGACCTGGAACGTTATCAGGATCATGACAAAAATACCTTTGATAGCATTCTGGAAACGGCAAAAGGCATCGCGACCGATTATTTTGCGCCGCATAATGCCAAGGCTGATCATCACGAACCGAGCTTTGATGGCAAACAGGTGAAGACCATTGATGAAGTGAAAATAGCATGGCAACAATTTGCTGATGCTGGCCTACTCTGCGCCCAGCATGATTACGCAGACGGCGGCATGCAATTGCCGACTTTGGTGAATATGGCCTGCAATGCCTATTTCATGTCGGCGAATCCTTCGACTGTTGCCTACTCTTTTCTGACAGCGGCTGCAGCAAATCTGATTCAGGCCTTTGCTTCTTCAGAACAAAAACAAATGTTCTTGCCGCATATGCTCAGTGGCCGCTTTGCCGGGACTATGGCGATGACCGAGCCGAATGTAGGTTCCTCTTTGGGAGATCTGACCACTAAAGCGATTTCTCAGGCAGATGGAAGCTATAAAATTAAAGGCCAGAAAATGTTTATTTCTGGTGGTGATCAGGACATTACTGAAAATATTGTGCATCTGGTTCTGGCTCGTATCCAAGATGCACCACAAGGCGTAAAAGGTATTTCCCTATTCATCGTGCCGAAACTCAAAACCAATACAGATGGCACTTTAGGTGAATCCAATGATGTCCAGCTGGCTGGCCTGCTACACAAAATGGGCTATCGCGGCACTACTTCAACAGTTCTAAGCTTTGGGGAAAATGACAATTGCTTAGGCTATTTAATTGGTGAAGCGGGGCATGGCTTAAAATACATGTTCAAGATGATGAATGAAGCACGTGTCGGTGTTGGTCTCGGTGCAGCCATGATTGGTTATCGTGGTTATCTGGAATCTCTGGACTATGCCAAAAACCGTCCTCAAGGCCGGCTGGTTCATGAAAAAACACCTGGTACCAAGCCCGTGAATATCATTGAGCATACTGATGTCAAACGCATGTTATTAGCACAAAAGTCTTATGTTGAAGGTGCTTTGGCGCTGTGCTTATTTGCAGCCCGCTTAATTGATGAACATCAGGCTGCACAAGATGAAGATAGTGCCATTTTGCTGGATCTCATTACACCCGTGGTCAAGTCCTTCCCTTCTGCCTATGGTCCTAAAGCCAATGATCTGGCGATTCAGGTCTTGGGTGGTGCGGGCTATACGCGTGAATATCCGGTTGAGCAATGCTATCGTGATAACCGCCTTAATCCGATTCATGAAGGCACCTATGGGATTCAGTCTCTGGATCTATTAGGCCGTAAACTCTGGCAGCACAATGGCAAAGGCCTGACTCTGCTCATGCAACGCATCCAGAAAACCTTGTCTGAGATTCAGGATAACAAGTTAACAGAACTGGCAGATGTCTATAAACAGCATCTTGTTACTGTGCAAAAGACCACTCAGGTTTTAGGTCAGGCTCTGCATCAAGGCAAAGTTAGTGAAGCTTTGGCCAATTCTGGGCTATATCTGGATATGATGGGCAAAACTATTATCGCGTGGTTGTGGCTGGAAATGGCCAATCAGGCTCAACTTAAATTTGGCACATCTTCTCAACAGGAAGATCAAGCTTTTCTGGCAGGTAAAATTCAGGCAGCTCAATATTTTATTCATTGGGAACTGCCTGAAATTGAACATCAGGCTAAATTACTGATGAACTTCGATGACACCTGTCTAAATATGCAAAGTGACTGGTTCTAATTAAAAATCAATAAAAATGCGCCTCAAATGGCGCATTTTTATTTGTTTACATCATCAAGCCGCAGCGTCTTTTAGACCAAATTTCTTAAGCAGCTTGGCACGCTTCGAAGGCAGAATATTCGCTTTAGTCAGATCGCCTTGATAATGCTGATACACACGTTGATCCATCATCTTGTACCACAATGGTGGAGTCAGTGCCGGGATCAGCATGGTGGCATAACCACTTGGTAATTCTGGCGCTTCATCAAAATGTCGCAATGCCTGAAATGGCCGGCTTGGATAGGCATGATGATCTGAATGGCGTTGTAACTGGTACAGGAACAGATTAGTCACGATGTTGTTATTGTTCCAGCTATGTTCGGGCAAGGTTCGCTCATAGGTACCATCCGCTTTTTGCCCGCGTTTCAACCCATAATGCTCGATATAATTCACGATCTCAAACAGGCTGATGCCATAGAAGGCCTGGGTCAGCGTATAAGGAATAATTTTTTTGCCATACGTTTTCAGCATCAAGGCATGATAGCCCGCACTCATGGCCCAGCCATGAAACAGTTCATTCTCCTGACTAAAGAATTTTAAGCCTTTACGTTCCAAACGTCTTTTTTCTATCTGAATTGCTGATTTCAAGCCACCCAATACAGTACGTGGCCAGAAACGGTAGAAAGATTCACCCATTTTCGAAGATGCCGGGTCTTCTGGCGTCGCAACCCTTTTATGATGCCCATAAGGATGCTCAATCCGGAAATGGTTATAAGCCAGCGGCATCAGGCTGGCATGTGACCAATAATGATCTTTTTTCTGAGGACGATGGCTCAGCTCGTGCGCAGTATTCACGCCGATCCCATTAATCGCCCCCATAGATACGCCAAGTAGAACCTGATCGACCAGAGAAACATTTGGACGAGATACTACATAGCCTGCAAAAGCATTGGCAGCCATTTGCAAAGGAATAAACATCTTCACGATCCGGTCATAATAAGGATCTCTGACCAATGCCTGAATCTGCTCATCATTTGGATTATTGGCATCATCACCAATTAAAGCATCCAGAGTCGGGATAATCACATGCAATAATAAAGGTCCACCCATCGCAAAGACTTTTTTAGTGGCTTTGGGACCAAAATGATAGCCAGCCAGAATTCCCATACCGATCACAGGCAAACTGGGACTGAGCAGCCAGCCAAAACGTTTTTTATCCAGTTGTAAACCTTTCAGCACTGACGCATCCTGCGTGAACTGAGCTTTGCTAATTTGTGCAGGGGCATTCATTGCGACCCTCCTTTTTTATGTTACTCTGCACATATAGTTGAATATTTCAGCATTAGCGAACAGTATTGAACGTCCAGAAAAACTATGTCAGCGTCTTTGGCGCAATAGGCCAAAACTTGGCCTTAAATCACAATTCTGGGCTATTTAAATTTAATTAAATGAATTAAAACAAAAGAATAGAGTCAGGCATGGATGCTTTAAGTAAAATTTTTGATGATATTCATCTGGAAAAATCAGAATATCTCTACCTCAATGTGTTCCATCCAGGCGGGTTTGATTATGAGTATGAACCTTCCATGCTGGCTTATGTGTTATTGAAAGGTCAAGCGCAATTAATATTTAAAGATGGCGATCTGCTTGAGCTGCAACAAGGCGATCTGGTGTTATTGCCTGCAGGTTCTGCCCATCGGATTTCTAGTCCCGGTAATGCAGATTTTTCTGAACATCATTCGATCAATTCTTATTTTCAGACCCATGCACAGCAATGTGTGGATCTCAATATCACCCATTCAGCAGAACGCAGTTTTATTCTGGCGATTCGTTCCAATCTGGATATCCAGATGGCGAAACCGCTATTGAGTGCTTTACCTAAATATCTGCACATCCAGCATATTCTGGGAGATACAGCACCAGAATGGTTACAAGTTGGTTTGCAATTTCTGGCATTGGAAACCCAGCAACTTCGTCCGGGACGAGACAAAATTCTGGATCATCTGGTCAGTATTTTACTGATTGAATGCGTACGAGATTATATTTTGAATCTGGAAAATGCTTCGAGCTGGCTAAATGCCCTTTCCCATCCTGAACTGTCCAATGCATTGGCGGCAATTCATGGAAAACCCGAACAGCCTTGGACCGTTGAAAGTCTGGCTGAACAATGCCATATGTCGCGTTCCAAATTTGCCCAGCTGTTTACCCAGATTGTTGGTGAGCCGCCATTGGCTTATCTGCAACAGTATCGACTTCGACTGGCAGCACAATATCTCAGAAATAGCGGATTTAGCATTCAGCAGATCGCCTATTTGGTAGGCTATTCTTCGGAAACGGCGTTTAGTCAAAGCTTTAAAAAACAGTTTGAACTAACCCCGACCCAATATCGTATTGCCTGTCAGAAAAACAAGACGCCTTTATTGGACTAAGTCTAGTACCGCTTTGACAGGATCTTCACTATTGCCGGAAAGCAGCTGCTTATGCATGGTGAGATGCTGCATCACTTGAATTTGAGCTGCTTCAATATCCATCAATTTTTCAATTTCAGCAGCCAGATTTTCAGGCGTTGCTTCAGACTGGATTAATTCCTGAATGACTTTTTTGCCAGCAATAATATTTGGCAATGAGAAATAAGGAATTTTGACCAGTAATTTGGCAATCTGGAAAGTCAGCCAGTGCAATTTATAAAAGGTCACCATCGGACGGTGCAATAACATGGCTTCCAGTGTCGCAGTGCCCGAAGCTAGCGCAATGATATTGGACGCATTCATGACTTGGCGGCCAATTTTTGACTCACTACTGGTATTTTCTATCAGGCGGATATGCTCTTTTAAACTGTCCGGATATCGTGCCAGCAAGTTTTCAATCTGCTGTTTCCGCATCTCATTAATGGCGGGAATCAGAAAAATATAATCTGGATATTTCTGATGCAGAATTTTGGCTACATCCAGTACTAATGGTCCTAAACGTTCAATTTCACCACGGCGGCTCCCCGGCAGCAATGCAATATATTTTTGTGCAGGATCTAAACCCAGTTCTGCCTGTGCTTCAGCCAGATCATTGTTGAGGGGTAACTGGCTTGCCAATGGATGACCAACAAAGGCAGCCGGAACATCCCATTTCTTGAAAAATGCTTTTTCAAATGGAAATAGGCACAGCACCAGATCAATACTGGCCTTGATGCCATGTACCCGGCCCTGACGCCATGCCCAGACTGAAGGACTGACATATTGCACGGTCTTAATCGGTAACTGTTTTTGTTTCAGGGCCTTGGAAAGTCGCAAATTAAAATCAGGCGCATCAATACCGATAAACACATCGACTAGATCTTTCGTCCAGGTCTCGACCAGACCATCACGAACCGCGAAGAGTTTTTTAATATCTTTTAGGACTTCAACAATGCCCATGACCGAGAGAATATCCATTGGATAGTAGCTCTTGAAGCCTTCCGCCAGCATTTGTGGTCCGCCGATCCCTTCAAACTCTGCATCAATACCCTGCTCTCGAAAACTACGGATGAGCTTCGCACCAAGCGTATCTCCAGATACTTCTCCCACCACGATTCCGATTTTAAGTTTCCGACTTTGCAAGTGTATTCCCTCGAATGAGACAAATTAATTCCGTTCAGATTCTATCATAAAGCGTGATTTGAGCATGCCTAAGTGTTGAATTCACAAATCGTGGCTATCCCAAATAATAAAACTCTGGAAGCTGTACAACGCTTGCACCTTAGCCCAGCTTAAAAATTAAAATAAATTTAAAGCGGCTGATCTTTAAACAAATAAATCAAAAGGCATTTTGCAGTATCTTTATCAATTTTCAGGCTTAGCAATAGAAAGGTGTACTAGATGATTCAAATTAAAATATAAATTAGGATGAATTATTTTAAATTTTACAGTCTTTATCTCTTTTTAGAATAAGCAAATCAATAATCAAGACAACGGCTTATATTTAAAAGTCATAAGATATGCTCGTTTTTTGATTTTGGCATATATGCATGTTTGGTCCGATTGAATTTATTTTAGCAGGTGTATTGGTTGGTTTCTGTGTCGGGATTACCGGTGTCGGTGGCGGTTCGTTGATGACCCCAATCCTGATTACACTGCTTCGGGTTGAACCGCATATCGCGATTGGTACAGACCTTCTTTATGCCGCAATTTCTAAATTTTGTGGTTCATTGGTTCATGCCAAAAAAATGAATATTGTCTGGCCTATTGTGATCTGGCTGGCCATCGGTAGTATCCCTGCCTCATTTGCGACCCATTGGGTACTAGAGAATTACCTCAGTCAATCGACACATTATAAAGCAACGCTGACTATGGTATTGGGCTTTATGCTGACCCTTACCGGTGCATCTATTGTATTCCGCAATTCTATTGAAAAGTTTTTTAATAAATACCGCAAACAAGAACTGCCTGACATGACTCAGGATCTGGACAAAGTTGACTTTAAATCTGGCAATAAACGTGTCTTGATCGTGATTATGGGGATTGTACTAGGCGTGTTTGTGACCCTGTCATCTGTCGGTGCCGGTGCTTTCGGTATTATGGCCCTGATCCTCATGTTTCCGAATTTACCCATGATCCGCATTATCGGTTCGGATGTAGTACATGCAGTACTTCTAACTTTAGTCGCAGGTCTGGGCCATATGAGTGCTGGTAATGTAGACTTTACTTTATTAGGCTGGTTACTTTGCGGTTCTATTCCAGCAATTGTGATTGGTACACTGATCAGTTCACGTATGCCAGAGAAAATTATCCGTAAAATTCTTGGGATTACCCTGTTCTGTCTTGGCGTGAATTTCATTGTGAATCCAGTCAAGTCAAAACCGGCACAACCCGCCCAACCTGAATTGGTAACAGCAGTAGAAAAAACAGCTGCTGTTTAAACTAAATCATGGATTCATCACTTTTTTTTCAAAGAAGTATTCATCTTTTTTATAACAAAGTGACGTATCATTCATGTTATATTCAGGCTATTAAACAACCTTTTGTATGATCAAACCAGTGACGGCAATGAATACACTACAGTCAAAACCTATTTCAGCATCAGATATTGATGACGTGAATATCCAAAGCATGATTCCTTTGGTAACACCTGCTCAGTTGAAAGCAGAGTTACCTTTGACTGAAACTGCTTATCAAACCGTACTGCATGGTCGTGAAACGATTCGTAATATCCTGGATGGCAAGGATAAGCGTATTTTTGTAGTGATTGGTCCATGTTCAATTCATGATCCAGCGGCTGCGCATGAATATGCTGAACGTTTAAAAGCTTTAAGCGAAAAAGTAAAAGATAGCCTGTATATCGTAATGCGTGTTTATTTTGAAAAACCGCGTACAACTGTAGGCTGGAAAGGTCTGATCAATGACCCTGATATGAATGACTCTTTCAATATTGAGAAAGGTCTGCGTATCGGTCGTAAACTGTTACTGGAGCTAAATGAACTTGGCCTGCCATGTGCTACAGAAGCACTGGATCCAAACTCTCCACAGTACTATCAGGATCTAATTTCATGGTCAGCGATCGGTGCACGTACCACCGAAAGCCAAACTCACCGTGAAATGTCTTCTGGCCTGTCTTCACCAGTCGGCTTCAAAAATGGTACAGACGGCGGCTTAACTGTTGCAACCAATGCGATGCAGTCTGTTAAACATGGTCACAGCTTCCTGGGTCTAAATGACCAAGGTCAGGTTGCGGTGATTCGTACTTCAGGTAACCCATATGCACACGTGGTTCTACGTGGTGGTAATGGTAAACCTAACTACGATGCAGGTTCAGTTGCAGATGCTGAAGCAACTCTTGCGAAAGCCAAAGTCAGCGGCAAAATCATGATTGATGCCAGCCACGCAAACTCGAATAAAGACCCGTACTTACAACCGCTTGTCTTAAAAAATATTACTGAACAAATTCTTGATGGAAACAAGTCAATTGTTGGTATTATGGTAGAAAGTCACCTGAAAGGTGGCCGTCAGGATATCCCTGCCAATCTTTGCGATCTGGAATATGGAAAATCAGTAACTGATGGCTGTATCGATTGGGAGACCACAGAAAAAGTGTTGCTTGACATGCATGAGGCATTGAAGGACGTTTTACCTAATCGTTAAACGAACTGACAAACGCCATCGACAAGATGGCGTTTTCATTTCTGAACAAGGAAAATTTTATCTGATGAATGAAATTGAAACTGCATTAAGTCAAATTGAAAATTTTCAGTTCATCCATGACCATCTGTTCAGCTCTGGTCAGCCGACAACTGAACAACTGAGGTTGATTAAAGAATACGGCGTCTCTACCGTAATCAATGTGGCATTAACAGATAGCAATCATCATCTGTTACATGAAGATAAAATTTGTCTTGATCTTGGCCTGAACTATATCCAGTTGCCGATCTCCTGGGAAACTCCCTCAGATAGTCAGTGCTTACTGGTACTGGATCTGATTGATTATCTGGTCAAAGAACAAATGGTCTGGGTACATTGTACGCAGAATTATCATGTCAGCTGCCTGATATATCTATACCGTCAATACTATATGAATATGGATATGCCGACTGCGCAGGAATATCTGCATCAGCTCTGGGAACCGAATGAAACCTGGACCGGTTTAATTCATGCGGTTGCCCTACAGCTGCAAGGCCGTAAAGCAACACATGAACTGGAATTATCCCTGATTCATCCCAATAACTTCGGTTGATGTTATTTGTAGTGGCTGATTAGAACAGTTGCCATAGACAGAATACCTTCCTGACGGCCTGTAAATCCTAATTTTTCAGTGGTTGTGGCTTTAATACTGATTTGAGTCACATCCACATCCAGTACATCGGCAATGCTTTGACGCATTTCCAGATTATGTTTAGCCAGCTTTGGACGTTCACAAGCTACAGTGATATCAGCGTTATTCAGGCGATAACCACGATCCAGAATTAGCTGATAGACATGCTTTAACAAGACCTTGCTGTCCGCACCCTTAAACTGCGGATCGGTATCCGGAAAATGTTGACCAATATCGCCCAGTGCTAAGGCACCTAATAAAGCATCACAAAGTGCATGTAAAACTACATCACCATCAGAGTGTGCTTTCAAGCCATGCGTATGTGGAATCTGAATACCTGCCAGAGTGACAAAATCACCTTCTTCAAATGCATGTACATCCAGTCCCTGACCAATACGAATTTGTGCAATCACTTTTATATCCTTTAGAAATAACTGATTGAAATCTTGTACACGACGTTTCTATTTCGCTATAGTTAGACCTAGCGTAACACAGTGAAAGTATAAGCGATCATGCTACTGAAAACTGATATAAATATGATGAAAATAATGGGACTTTTACTCGGGACAGGCCTTTTTGCTAGCAGCATTCATGCTGAATCGCTGGACTGTAGCAGTCATCATAACAATAACGCAGCCATGAAAAAGATCTGCTCAGCCTCTCTAGCTGAACCGCGTGAAAAACTGACAGATCAATATTTTACCGCTTTTCTGATTACAGATGCACCTGTTCGCTTTTTGCAAGATACCCAGCAACTATGGAGCACACGCTTACAGCAATGTAAAACGCTGGACTGCTTTAAACAGCAATTTGACCAGCGTCTGGATGACCTCAATATTTATATTTCTTTGAATCAGAGCCTGACTCAGCACTATCTGAAGTTTGAACAGGGCCAAATGGCCAAACAGCCGATTCATCTCAAGATTCATCAGCTGACGAAAGACCGCATCAAGATTGAAGGGGTCGCCTACCGTAATCCGAATAATCGTGCAGAAACCCAGACCATTCCTTTTCTGGCTTATACCACGACGGAAACTAAAAGCCAGATTACGGATAATGAGCATGACTGCAAATATAACTTTAATTATAGCAAGGCAATCTTGACGGTCAGTACTGAACAAAAAGGCTGCGAGCGCTTTAGTGGTATTTATCGTTTATATGATTAAACAGCTGACCTTTATTTTTATCTATCAATGTCCTAAATATATATTTAAAAATTTAAACTAAAAACTCCCTCTCCTTATAGGAGAGGTTTTTATAAAGATTCACGTCACCTTATTCTTGTTCCTCAGGTAGAAGGAGCTTAATGAATAAACAATTATTTTTTGAGCTTTAAAATAGCCCGCAAACGGGCTATTTACTTAGGCCGGATAATGCTGAGCTATTTCTTGGCTAATCATAGCTGCGGTTGCCGCTGATAATGTCCAGCCCAAGTGTCCATGACCGGTATTATAAAAGACACGTTCCTGTCTACCACGGCACACTACAGGCATCATATTCGGCATCATGGGACGCAGACCTGCCCACGGCACCACATGTTCAGTACACAGATCGAAATTGCGTTGTGTCCAGTCAATTAAAGGCTGAATCCGGTCAACACGAATATCGCGATTATAACCATTAAATTCCGCGGTTCCTGCAACACGTAAGCGGTCTTTACCTAAACGTGACAAGACGATCTTGGCACTCTCATCTAGCAGACTGACCCAAGGAGCATTTTGCTGACTTTGCTCATCATTGAGCTTTACCGTAATTGAATAGCCTTTCACCGGGTAGACATTCACTCGCTCACCCAACAGATCTGCCAACTGATAACTGCTGACACCAGCACATACTACAATGGCATCTGCCTGAATCTCGAGCACATCTTCAGCATCGGCACGCACATTTTCAGGGCTGGACCTGCATTTAACTGTAATCTGCTGTGCCTGGTGATCGACTGCAAATACATCCTGACCAAATTCGAATTTCACCCCTTTTTTCATACAGGCATTTGCCAGTCCGGTACTGAATTTATGAATATCTCCAGTCGCATCACTTTGGCAATAAAACCCGGCGTAGTAATCTCCAGTTAATGCAGGTTCAATCTGCTTGATTTCTTCATTTGTAATTGCATTACGTTCTAGACCACCACTACATAGGAGATCATTGACCTTAATTGCGACATCATAATCAGCTTTATTATGGTAGAAATGTAGAATTCCGCGCTTTTCCAGATCAAAATCAATCTGCTCAATTTCGGCAATTTCAAACAGGCGTTTTCTGGCCAGTAGCGCGAGTCTTACCGTTTCCCGGGTATTGGTTTCATAGTTTTTAATATGACCTAGAAATTCCATCAGCCAGCTATATTTATGCAGACTAAAAGAAGGATTAAGCAATAGCGGGGCGGTTTTTTGTGACATCCATTTGATGCCTTTTAACACAGTGGCTTTTTGATTCCAGACTTCTGCATTACAGGCAGAAAGTTGCCCGCCATTGGCAAAGGATGTTTCCATCGCGGGATAAAGATGACGGTCAATCACCGTAACCTGATAACCGAGTAAAGCGAGCTCATAAGCTGCTGTTACACCGGTAATGCCTGCCCCCACCACAATAACATGACGCATAGACACCTCTCCTCAATATGTGATGTCTTTCCCATCTGTCATGTGTACCTGAGAGCTTCGGTGACTGCATCATAACTGTATGCAGCAACCTTCCCCCTTCGGTGAGTGATTCAACACTTCTCTCCAGAGTTTAATATATTATTGCAGTCCTTTTGCCTGAGAGTTTCCTGGGACCTTGCTCCTTCGGCGAATGCAGTAGCATTTCTCTCCTGCAATAATATTTTTATTATCCTGAGCAATTTATATACCATCTTATCGGGGACTACAGTTTTTTATTTATGTTAATTCACGTGATTTAAGTGGTAACAACACTTTCAATAAATTTAGAAGAAATAACACTATCCATTTCAAATGAGTTTTAAGATTTTAATTTGGTTTTTTGCCTCATTTTTCTACGTCATGCTCCAATAAAAAGCATTTAAGAAAAGCAATAAAGTTAATATTTTCTTAGGCTATTTACGAGATTGGTTTACCAGAAAACTCTCAATATATGACTGGCTTTCAGAGCCTAAAATTAAATTAACCAGGAAAGAATTAACATGAGAGATCCTGCCGCGACTACCGTTTGCATACTGATAATACTAGCCATGAACTGGCTATCTCCCCCATAGACACGTGTCAACACATAAGAAGCTGAAGCGGTAGGTAAAGCAAAAAACAACACCAGTACATGTGTGGTTAAAGGGTCAATATTAAATAATTGGCAGACAAAGAAAGCAGCAAGTGGCATTCCTAATAAACGTCCAAAAGTCGCCAGGCCCAATGGGAAGATATCCCGCTGGAAGCCTTGGAATTTTAAAGCAGCCCCCACACACATCAAGCCAAGCGGCAAACTGCATAAGGCAATCTGTTTTAGGAATAATTCAAACCCGGCCCAGAGTGATAAGCCTGAAAGATTAAATAGGCCACCCACAAGAGAGCCTAAAATTAAAGGATTCTTTAACAGATCAACCAGAATTTTGAAGATCTGCATATCTGAACTACGAGTAAATGCAAGTACAGATAAAATATTGACCAGTGGAATACACAACACCATCACTACGGCGAAAATGGTCATGCCCTGCTGATGAAATAAGGCATTCACTGCTGCAAGTCCGATATAGGTGTTAAAGCGCAGAAGTGCCTGCACATAGACCCCAAAACGTGCATAGCCAATCTGATAAATCTTGCGCAGTACATATAGCGCAATACTGACCACCGCCATAAGGCTAAAGACCACCAGAATCACATCTTTAATGACTGCCATTTCAATCTTGGCTACGGCCAGATTTAAAAACAGCATAACTGGAAACAGGACAAAATAATTGAGTTTTTCTGCCCCACGCCAGAAACTATCTTCCAGCCATTTCCTTTGTTTTAATACATAGCCCAAAGTAATCAGGCCAATAAGCGGAAACAGTACAGTGAAGATAGTCTGAAACATTGAACAACTCATGATATGGGTTTTGCGGCAATCGCATCCAATTCAATTGCCTGTCAATGAGCAAGGATACAACAAGCGGCTCGTTTCAGGATAAAAATAGTGGAAAATTCAATGGATAATAAATAAAAAACACTCTGGCTGGCTTTAATTAAAATACGCTTTAAATCCAACTTTCATCTTTTGCAATATTTAGTGCATCATTTTTTAATCTTTCAAGCTCCTCATAAACCTTTACATCAAGCTTCGGACGGACTTTTTCAAACTTAACTTTTAACAAATCTAAGCTTCTTAAGAGCATCCTAAAAATGAGTCTCTCACGACCTAAATCATCTGTTGCCTTAAAAGTTGTTGGATCAATCCTTAAACGGAAATCCATATTTTTACGTTTAAATGAATAAAAAATACGTTCATCAAAACTATCATTTCCCATCATAATTTCAATGCACTTCCATTTATCTATCGGAATATCATACGACTTATTTTGTAGTTGAGCATTTAAGGCATTTTCTACTGCGTTACGTGCTTTATTTTCGAGATCAAGATGATCTTCTGTTAACACTTCCCTACTTAATTCAGCACTTAACCATACTTCCATTCATACATCCTGTCATTATTTTTATTAAATACACTTAGAATCAAAAATAGATTCAAATAACTTCATAAATCTTTTCGAGACTTTTTTCTAAAATCACCAGATTTAAATCTACTAAAGGCTGTCCAACATCTGCATCGAGTGGATAACTCTCTGTTTTGCCGGTTTGGTGATAACCACGACGCTCATAATACGCGATTAATTCAATGCGAACATTAAGAACAGTCATTCTAAGTTTTTTGAAAGGTATTTTTTCTCTAGAGTATTGCTCAGCGAAATCTAACAATATTCGACCATAACCTGAATTTTGCCGGACTGGGTCAATAGCAAAACTGCCGATTTCAAAACAATCTGGCAAGTGTGTCACATCAATGCAACCCACCAGTTGGTCATCATTTTCCAAAACATAAAGTTCAAAATCAGATCGTGTTAAAAGCTCACTTAACTGAGCCTCATTAATTCGATCACCTGAAACAATGCAATGTTCATGCGTCCAGCCCAAATTAGATCGATAAGCTGTATTGATCAACTTAACAATGCTTTGAATGTCCGTAGCTTGGGCTAAACGAATATTGTTATTTTTCATTTTATAAACATAAAAAAGCCAGACCGAAGCCTGACTTTAATTTCATTTGCTTCTATAAAGCAAATTATTTAGGTTCAATTGGCTCAAACGGCGCAACGACATCGGCATTTTGTGCACGATGACGCATGAAGTGATCCATCAAAACAATTGCTAGCATCGCTTCAGCAATTGGGGTTGCACGTACACCCACGCAAGGATCATGACGGCCTTTGGTCAGGACATCAGTATCTTCACGGTTAATGGTAATGGTTTTACCCGGAGTCGTGATGGAAGCCGTTGGTTTCAACGCAATCGAAACACGAATATCCTGACCGCTAGATATACCACCCAAGATACCGCCAGCATGGTTCGCCAGGAAGCCATCTGTTGTGAGTTCATCACGGGTTTCATGACCGAACTGCTCAGCCACACCAAAACCATCACCAATTTCCACGCCTTTCACGGCATTGATTGACATCATCGCATGGGCAATATCAGCATCTAAACGATCAAATACTGGTTCACCCCAACCGACTGGTACTTTAGAAGCAATAATTTCTAAACGTGCGCCACAGCTTGTGCCCTGTTCACGTAATGAAGTCACGAGTGCTTCAAAACGTGGAACGGCATCAACATCACCACAGAAGAATGGGTTATTTGGCACTTCATTCCAGTCCAGTTTTTCTGCTTTTTCAGTACCGATTTGGGTCACATGACCACGGATTTCAATACCGAATTTTTCAAACAGGAATTTCTTGGCAATCGCACCTGCTGCTACACGCATCGCAGTTTCACGCGCACTTGAACGGCCACCACCGCGATAGTCGCGGAAACCATACTTCTGAGTATAGGTATAGTCTGCATGGCCTGGGCGGAAAGTTTGCGCGATATTGCCATAATCTTTCGATTTTTGATCCGTATTGCGGATTAAAAGACCGATTGAAGTTCCGGTGGTTTTACCCTCAAACACACCGGAAATAATTTCAACTTCATCTGGCTCTTTACGCTGTGTTGCAAATTTTGAAGTACCTGGCTTACGACGGTCCAAATCCTTTTGCAAATCAGCTTCAGACAGTTCAATCCCTGGTGGAACCCCATCAATAATGGCCATTAAGCCAACACCATGAGATTCACCACAAGTCGTTACACGGAAGAGTTGCCCTATACTATTACCTGCCATGTCAACGACTCCTTATGAATTAACAGATTGAATGAATAAATCGCGATATTGACGGCATTGGGCTGCAGTCAGTGCAAAGATACCTGAACCACCACGTTGGAACTGCAACCAGTGGAAATCAACGGTATTGAAGTTTTGCTTCATTGCCCATTCAGAGTTACCCACTTCAATCACGATCAGACCATCTTCAGTCAGATAATCAGCTGCTTGAGCCAGCATCTTACGAACTAGATCCAGACCGTCTTGACCAGCAGCCAATGCCAGCTCTGGCTCATGATGGAATTCATCAGGAAGATCAGCCATATCCTCTGCATCGACATATGGAGGATTAGATACGATTAGATCATATTGGTTTTCAGCTGGAATTTTAGCGAACAAATCAGATTCAAGTAAGGCCACTTGGTACTGTTTACTGTGATGTTCACAGTTAATCTGCGCCACTTCCAAGGCATCTTTAGAAATATCAGTTGCATCCACTTCTGAATCCGGGAAAGCATAGGCCAATGCAATCGCGATACAGCCAGAACCGGTACACATATCCAGAATGCGTTGTGGAGTTTTTGGATTCGGGTTTTCTGGCAAGTTATTTACTGCTGCGCGCATTTCACCATTTTCAGTCAGGCAATAAGGAGCAAAGCGGTTTTCAATCAGCTCAACGATTGGCGAACGTGGAATTAATACACGTTCATCGACATAGAATGGCTTGCCGAAGAAATAGGCCAGATTTAATAAATAAGAGGTTGGAACACGTTCATTAATGCGGCGTTCCAGCAAGCTTAAGAACTCAGCGACTTCACTCGGCAATAATTTAGAGTCCAGAATTTCAGGATCTGCATTCCAGTCCAGTGACAAGGTTTGTAGAACCAGCGCTGAACTTTCAGCAAAATAATCTTCTGTACCTTGACCTAAGTGCGCATCGTATTGACGTAATGCTGTAACCCCAAAACGAATAAAATCACGAATGGTAGTTAAATTTTCAGCGGCTTCCTGCAAATGTTCAGGGCTAATAGTCGGTCGATCCACTTAAGGCGTCTCCAAGGTCATTTTTTAGAACGCCTTATGATACCTTGTTTTGAGGTCTTTTATAATGCCAAAACCATGAAAAACCCGAATTCTCCATGGTTTATCAATGACAGATCTTCTGGATTTCAGACAGATTAGAATCCTGCTTTTTAAGGTTTATCACTATTTCCGGAAGGATTTATTAACTTAAAACCAGTTTAAGCACCGGCACGATAAGAACGCGATTGATACAAATTCGCCTGATCTTTTACCATCTCCAGCGCACATTGACCCTGTTTAATCTGGGCATATTGTGTATTCATAGTCAGCTTGCATTGCTGTGATAGTTTACGTTGCCACACTGTATGCTGCTCACCAATATTATTACGATAGCCAGCATTTAATTTCAGATAAGTCTTATAGTTTTTCTTCAGACGTTTGTTCTGTGCTTTTAATTCTTTTTTCACACATTTTTGTAGTTTAGCTGTATTGCCATAACTAAAGTTCATGCACTGGGTATATTCCTGAGAATAACCTGTAGCCGCCTGAACCTGTAATGCCATTGTCCCCAAACAACCTGCCATTAATAAACATGCAAAACACATAATATCTCCTTCACCAAAACCGGCTTGTTTCCAATCAATATTGAATAATGAATCTTGTTTATATTATTGCCTGATACTAACTTGATCCTCGATAAAATCCTATATTTTTCTCGCTTAAAAAGATGTCACAGTTCTTTGGTTGAAACTTGATTTTATGGCCGCATATAATTCGGCAATGATGTCCAAACGAGCCCAGATCTTATGAGCTATAAGCACAACAATCTTATGGCCATGCGCCAGAACTACTGGAATGACCAGTTATCCAGTCAGGTGCAGCAGGAAAAGGTATTTTTACAGACCACATTAATGCAGCAAGGCGTATTTAGTAGCGCGACACTGGAAGATGCCAAATACCTGTTTTTCAGCTTGCCAAGCATCATTATTGTGAAGGGTTATGCGCTGGGTTTTATGCATGAAACAGTCCAGAACCTAATTCATCAACATATTCAAACAAATAAACAACAGTTACAACAACGATCTGAATTAAAAATTCAATTTCAAATGTCATAATATTCACCCTACACTGGTCAAAACGGCAAGCGATATGCTCTTGCCGAGATTTTCACCGTGAATTCAGCGGCTTAAACTTTTTTAATACGTGCAGACACGGTAATATCCACTACAATGATTTATTCCGCTTTATGCTGATAAAAGGATTGAGTTTACATGTCAGATCAGAACGATAAGCTTAAACAATTGAAAACTTCCTCAATGGATCGACGCTTATCGATCGCAAAGGCATCTTTGCTGGCAGGTACGCGCTGGGCAGCATCCAGTGCGGGTTCTATGTTCTCGAGCGAAGAAGAAAAAGAAAGAAGACGCAAAAAAGCCATGAAAGAACAGGCCGATTATCTGGTTGCAGAAATTGGCAAGCTTAAAGGTTCAATTGTCAAAATTGGCCAGATGATGGCACTGTATGGCGAGCATTTTCTGCCAGAAGAAGTTACTCAAGCCTTAAATACTTTAAATAATAAAACAGTCGCTTTGGCTTGGCCGGCGATCAAAGCTCAATTACAGCAGCAATTAGGTTCCAAGCTAGATGGTCTGACAGTTGATCATGAGCCCTTGGGCACTGCCTCTTTGGCTCAGGTGCATCGTGCGGTGCGTAAGTCAGACGGTATGGAGCTGGTGCTTAAAATCCAGTACCCGGGTGTAGCTGAAGCTATTGATTCTGATATGAGCCTGTTTAAGAACATGCTCAAATTGACCCGTATGGTGCCGCAAACCCGTGAATTTGATCAATGGTTTGATGAAGTTCGCGAGATGATGCATCGTGAGGTCAATTACAAAATTGAGGCGGATACCACTCGCCGCTTCTGTAAGCGTCTTCAAAATGATCCACGATATATCGTACCGACCATTATCGATAACTATTGTACTGACCGTGTCTTGTGTATGACCTTTGAACGTGGTGTACCCATCAATAGTCCAGTGATGCTGTCTCTACCACAGGAACGTCGTAATAAACTGGGTGAAGCTTCCCTTGAAATCGCTGTACGTGAGATTTTTGAATGGGGCGAGATGCAGACTGACCCGAATTTCGGTAACTATCTGGTACGTCTAGGTGATGGCGAAAATATCCAGGACAAAATTGTACTTCTTGACTTCGGTGCAATCCGTCAGTTTGACCAGCATCTACTCAATGTAGCGCGTAACCTGATCCAGGCCGGTTATCATCATGATTCAGACATGATGGTAAAAGCCATGACCGGTTATGAATTCTTTGATTCTATTCCGCCTAGCATCAAACCGGATATGGCGAAAGTCTTCCTGTTAGCCACAGAAGCCTTCAGCTCGCCAATGAACAATAAAGACTTGCCTCCAGGTGTGATGGATGAACATGACCGCTATAACTGGAAAAAAAGCCAGCTTCATAGCCGTGTGATGCAGCAGGCTTCTAAATCCATGGCTTCACGTTATTTCAGTGTACCGCCTAAAGAATTTATGTTTATCAGCCGTAAGTTCATTGGCGCTTATACCTTCATGACGGTGATTGATGCGAAAACTAATGTACGCGCGATGATTAAACGTCATCTCTAATAGACTAAGTTATTATTAGCCTTATATAAGACCCGGATGATTTTGTCATTCGGGTCAATTTTTGACAAAAACCAAATTTCTCTTATTTCATTTTTCTATTTATTTTCAATATCTTAAATTTTAAATCCTCTATTTATTTTAATGATAAATTGACAATGATTCATGTCATTGATGACATGGTTTTTTCTAGAACTGCATGTCAACATCAGGCAAATAAGATAGCACCCCGTAGGATAATTAGAATGAACAATATGGTGAACAAAGCACAAGGATTTGGCTTGTCCATCCTGACCAAAGTGGCTGGAAGTGATTTACTCGACCAATTAAAGCTGCGTAAATTTTTAGAAAAATCTCTTTATCAAAGCTCTAAAGCAGGTTTTAAAACATTCAGCCAAACTCAGAAAATCCTGAAATCTGGTCAGAAAATTCAAAGACAACGTTTACCACATCAGTCCAAATCCCTGTTTGATCTGAATCTGACTGAAGAACAGCAAATGACCTGCGAGGCAATGCAACAGTTTGCCAGCGAAGTCCTTTATCCTTTGGCACACGATGCAGATCATCATGAAATCTTCCCAGAGGAACTCTGGCAATATTCAACTGATCTGGGTCTTAATTTTTATGCGCTGCCTGAAGCTCTAGGTGGCGTTGCTGCAGAACAGAATATCGTCAGCAATGTCCTGATGGCTCAACAGTTGGCTCAAGGTGATTTCAGTCTGACCGCTGGACTGCTTTCTACTTTTAGTGTGATTAATGCGATTACCCGTTGGGGTTCAGAACAGGTTCAGACTGAGTATTTGACTGCATTCGCTGATGATCCTCATCTTAAAGCTACCTTCGCAGTACAGGAAGTAACAGTTGCCTTTAATCCTTATCAGTTAAAAACTAAAGCAACGTCGAATGGAGATAACTATTTAATTAATGGTGAAAAAACCTTGGTGATGCTCGGAGAAACTGCTGATATCTATCTGGTCAGTGCAGATCTGAATGGCAAAACCGAAGTATTTATTGTGCAACGCAATAATACTATTACTGCACAAAAATCTCCGGCTATGGGCCTGAAAGCCACTCAAACCATGAATCTAAAATTTAATAACACACTGGCACAACGCCTGGGAGATGACGATTTTGATTGCACCGCTTTTATTGATCTGGGTAACTTGATGTGGTGTGCCATGGCGGTCGGTACCTGTGAAGCGGTTAAAAAATACTGTGTGCAATATGCCAATGAACGCACAGCCTTTGGTGAACCAATTTCCCATCGGCAAAGTGTAGCTTTTATGATTGCAGATATGGCGATTGAAATTGATGCCATGCAAATGCTAATCCTGAATGCCGCCAGTCTGGCAGAATCCGGGCAGGATTTTCATCGAGAAGCTTATCTGGCCCGTCTGCTCTGTGCAGAAAAATCCATGAAAATTGGCACAGATGGCGTGCAGATTCTTGGAGGACATGGCTTCACCAAGGAACATCCGGTAGAACGCTGGTATCGGGACTTAAGAGCAACAGCAATCGTACATTCTGGCCTTCATGCCTGAGCAAAGAATAAGGAAAAAAATAGATGAACTTGCAAAATCCTAAAAAATTCAAATTGCTGATTGATCAAGCACATGAAGTTGCTCTAAATGTACTCCGCCCTATTTCACGCAAATATGACAAAGCTGAACATGCTTATCCGAAAGAGTTAAATATGCTCGCTTCTGTCGTCGACGGTATGAACCAAGGCAGCGAAGGCATGAATGCGGGAGCTGCGGTCAATAAACGCGGTGATAACGATGAAAGTAATAAAAATGGCGTCAATATGTCCACTGCACTTAGTATTGTCGAAATGTGTTATGGCGATACCGGACTACTTTTATCCATGCCGCGTCAAGGTCTAGGAAATTCAGCCATTGCTGCTGTTGCTAATGATGAACAGTTACAACGCTTTCATGGCATCTGGGCAGCGATGGCAATCACTGAACCAGGCTGTGGTTCCGATTCAGCTGCCATTCGTACCACTGCCATTAAAGAGGGTGATGACTATATCCTCAATGGTGAAAAAATCTTTGTCACCTCTGGCGAACGTGCAGATGCGGTTGTCGTCTGGGCGACTTTAGATAAAAAACTTGGCCGTGCTGCAATCAAATCCTTTGTCGTACCCCAAGGTACGCCTGGCATGAAAATCGAGCGTCTGGAACATAAGCTAGGCATTAAAGCCTCGGATACGGCTGCAATTAGTTTTATCGATTGTCGTATACCTGCTGCTAATTTGCTTGGACATGCAGAAATTGATGTGGCTAAAGGTTTTGCTGGGGTCATGGAAACTTTTGATAATACCCGTCCACTCGTTGCAGCGATGGCAATTGGTTGTTCTAAAGCTTCCTTAGAAAGAATCAAGGAAATTTTTAAGGATCAGCTAGACCCTGAGTACAATACGCCTTTTTTACATACATCGAATATTGCAGCGCAGATTTATCGTATAGAAGCCGAATGGGAAGCCGCCCGTTTATTAATGCTGAAAGCTGCGTGGATGGCGGATAATCGTAAGCCTAATTCCCGTGAAGCTTCTATTGCTAAAGCCAAGGCGGGTCGTATTGCGAATGAAATTACTTTGAAGTGCGTCGAATTAGCAGCATCTATAGGCTATAACGAAGCAGAACTTTTAGAAAAATGGGCACGTGATTCCAAGATTCTGGATATTTTCGAAGGAACTCAACAGATTCAGCAACTCATTATTGCTCGACGTGAACTAGGTAAATCTTCAAGTGAATTAAAATAATCAAAAACTAGAAATACTGCTTTATTAAAGAACAAATCATCAAAAAGGATGGATTTTTTATGGTTTTCGGACTATAAAATTTCCATCCTTTTTCATGTCATGACCTATGTATTCTATTCGTCCTATACAACCTCAAGATAATGTTCAAATTGCCAAAATTATTCGTGAAGTTTCCGTAGAATTCGGACTTGCAGCAGAGTCCGGTTTTGCTGTCGGTGATTCAATCCTGGATAACCTGTATGAAGTATATCAGCAGCCAAAAGCGGCTTATTGGGTCATTGTCGATGAGCAGGATCAAGTCTTTGGCGGTGGAGGTATTGCGCCATTACAGGGTGATCAGAGTATTCTAGAAATACAGAAAATGTATTTCTTACCTATTATTCGTCGTTATGGATTTGCAAAACAGATTTTAAATCTGGCTTTTGACTTCGCTCATGAGCAGAGCTTTAAACGAATCTATCTTGAAACTACTGCAAGTCTTTGGCAGGCAGTAAAGCTTTACGAAAAATTAAGTTTTGAACATCTCGATCATCCCGAAGGCAATACGGGTCATAGTGCAGCTTGTGAAATCTGGATGCTAAAAACTTTAGACTAAGCTATCTTGTGCATCCAAATATATAATACACTTTAAAGAAGAGCCAGAGATACAAATTCAGCTGCTAACTAGCTTTTCTTTAAGCAATTCTTCATAAAAAATTCATTATTCAACAAAATCTAAGTTGTCTTTGTAAACAAATCATCTAATTTCTTGACGATTTTCATACATCTTCCTAAGATCGACCTAATTTTAAAAATACAGGGAAGCTGAAAGTTGTTGGGCAAATTTTCTAGCAAAAACTATTCATTATTAAAGGTCTTAAATCCTACTACCTTAAAAATTGGGATGCTTGGCTTTAGTACAATATTAATAAGTGCTTGCTCCTCACTAGGAGGTAACTCCTTAGAAAAACGCTCTGCTAAACTGTCTCAAGGAATTCAGACTGCATATGCTGTGCCTGCGACAACTGCTACTCGCGTTTCACCTTTAATTATTCAGAATGCAGAAAGACATAGTCTAGATCCCTTGCTAGTAGCAGCCGTGATTCGACAGGAATCTACCTATCGCAGTCAGGTCGCTTCACCTGCAGGTGCAGTGGGTCTTATGCAAATTGTTCCGCGTTATTGGAGATCTACCTGTGGACCTGATTTATTTAATGAAGCAGTCAATATTGGATGTGGGAGTTATATTCTGTCACGTTATCAGGAATCTAGCGGCAGCCTAGAAAAAGCGCTGGGCTATTATAATGTAGGCCCTACTGCCTATGAGAAAGATCGAAAAATGCGTAAACAAGGCAAAAAATATGCAAAAGAAGTTTTAACGCACCAGAAGCAACTTAAAAAATCGATGTAATTAGAATGTACTAATAATTAAGTAAATGCATTCCAGAAATATTAATACATAAATAAAACGGCTTAAATTGAATTTAAGCCTTTTTATTTTGTTCTATTAAACCCCACGCATAAAAAAAGCCCCCTGCGATAGCAGAGGGCTTTTGGAATA